>NZ_JAAKPX010000013.1:0-146711 GCF_049172135.1 Aeromonas sp. 603079
AGGTCGTTTAGCTCAGCTGGGAGAGCACCTCCCTTACAAGGAGGGGGTCACTGGTTCGATCCCAGTAACGACCACCAGTTTGTAGAAAAATGATTTAGATGGGTCGTTAGCTCAGTCGGTAGAGCAGTTGACTTTTAATCAATTGGTCGCTGGTTCGAATCCAGCACGACCCACCATCATTTCAAGAATCCCAGGTCGTTTAGCTCAGCTGGGAGAGCACCTCCCTTACAAGGAGGGGGTCACTGGTTCGATCCCAGTAACGACCACCATATTCGCAAGCGAGGCTGAGATATCAGCTGCGGTTGCAGAGAAAGTCCCCATTCAGATGGGGATTTTTTTGCCCGCAATTCAGTACTTCAACTTCTTCTGTTGCCGGTGTGGCGAGCCGAACGCCACCTCTTAATGTGCCACTCTGCCACTCCGATCCTTCTTCATCCTGCTCTTCCGAGATTGTTCGACGGCCACTGACTTCACTCCTGTCCATCGTGATGCTGCTTATATGAACGCCTGTAATAAAGCAAACGCCAGCAATAAAAAGGGCAGGCCAAGGCCTGCCCGCACGGATTCGCAAAGCGTTACATGATCCCGCGGATCAGGATCCCGCTGATCAGCAGCGGCGCCACCACGCGCCAGCACCAGAGCAGCGCCAGACGCAGGGCGGGTGACAGGCCCGCAGGCAATATGGCATGACCCAGTCGCCAGCCCAGCAGCAGGGTCAGCACCAGACCAAACAGCGGCATCATCAGGTTGGAGGTGAGATAGTCGAGCAGCTCGAAGATGGTCTTGCCAAACAGGGTCAGATCACTCCAGGGGCCGAACGACAGACTCACCGGAATGCCGGAGGCCATGATGAGCAGGGTCAACACCCGGCAGGCGCCACGACGCGACCAGCCCCACTCCTCGGTGGTAAAGCGCACCAGATGCTCAAGCATGGAGATAGAGGAGGAGAGGGCAGCGACCAGCAGCAATAGGAAGAAGACCACCCCCAGCCCCTGACCGAACGGCAGATGACTGAACACGGCAGGCATGGTCATAAAGGTGAGCCCGGGCCCTGCGGTAGGGTCGATACCGGTGGAGGCCAGCGCCGGGAAGATCATCAAGCCCGCCAGCACCGAGATCAGGCTTGCCAGGGTGACGACCCAGACCCCAGAGCGCAGTACCCCTTCGCTATTGGGCAGGTAGGCGCCATAGGTCGTGTGTACCCCTAGCCCGATGGAGAGGGAGAAGAAGGCCAGTCCCAGCGCGTCCAGCACGCTCTGGCCGGTCAGCATGGAGAAGTCCGGCAGCAGCAGCTGGCGTACACCCGCCATGGAGCCCGGCATGGAGAGACCGACCCCAACCAGCAGCAACATCATGATGAAGAGCGCGGGCATCATCCAGCGCAGTGCCCGCTCAACCCCTTTCTGAATACCCCCCTGCACGAACCACCAGGTCAGGCCTGCGAAAATCAGATGGGTCAGCACCGGCCACCAGGGGTTGCTGACATAGCCGTTGAACAGGGCGGTGAGGGCACTCCCCTCGCTCAGGTTGAGCTTGCCAGCCATCGCCAGCGCGGCGTAACCCACGGTCCAGCCGCCCACCACGCTGTAGAAGCTGTAGATAAAGAAGCCGCAGGCGATCCCCATATACCCCATCCAGCGCCAGTTCGGCCCCACCAGTTTGCGAAAAGCGCCGAGCACCCCGCGCTGGCTATGGCTGCCGAGCAGGGTTTCGCCGACCTGTACCGCTACCCCCAGGGTGAAGCTAAACAGCAGAAACACCAGCAGGAAGGCGCCACCGCCATTGGTGGCGGTCACATAGGGAAACTTCCAGATGGCACCAAGGCCAATCGCTGTGCCTGCTGCGGCCAGCACATGACCGAGACGGGAAGACCACTGAACCTGGCTCATACAACCTCCGGGTAACACGACATCGAAGCAATACTCCTCTGTAGCAATAAACGACAGACCATAAAAAAGGCCGCCTGAGGCGACCTTTGCAATGAACATTCAGAAAAACTGTGCGTGCAAGGTCACCTCTCTTGCGAGCTAAAAAATCGACCAAACAGCACGAGGATGGCAGACATGAGGTGGCAACCTGACTAATGAATGAGGGAACAGCCTAAACCATGGAAAGAATAATTGACACATAAAATCAAAAATTTTTTATGTGTGCCGCTGTCACCACTCTGACTGTACGTACAACTCAATGTGGGGAACCTCGCAGGGCAGCATCTTTTCTACCTTGTGGCTATTTACTGGGCGATAATCGACGTAGCTTCTTCTGGAACTAGTGACCGCGACATGGCACTGACGGGGACAACGATGAGACAGGATGTCGTATGAGATGGATGATGCTGCCCTGGTTACTGATCAGCCTGAGTGTGTCGGCGCAGCCCGGATTAACCCTGCTGAGTCACGATTTACCCCCCTTTACCGAATACCGCGACGGCAAGCTCGACGGATTTGCCATTCGCCTGATCGATGAGGTGCAGGAGGAGCTTGGCACCCGTTATCCGGTGCGGATTTACCCGCTCAAGCGGGCGCTGGCGTTGGCACGGGTCGAGCCCGGCTATGGACTGTTCGTGGTACAGCGGCTCCCGGAGCGGGAGTCCCATTTCAAATGGGTTGGCCCGCTCTTTATCAATCGGGTCTTTATCTATCAGGCGCCAGATAGTCGCCACCCGCTGACCTCGCTGGCACAGTTGCGAGATCTGCCCAGAGTGGGGGTCGTGCTGGGCAATGCCGATGATGTGCGGCTGACCCATGAGGGCTACACCAATCTGGTGCGCTACAAGACGGTCGGGGAGGCGATAGAGCGGCTGATGCTGGGCAAGATCGATGCCTTGCCGATGGCGGAGCTGGTGATGGAGGCCACCCTCGACAAGATGGGGTTATCCCGGCGCAGCATCGTCAGCAGTGGCGTGCTGCTCCATCAGGCCGGTCTCTATATCGTCTTCTCCAAGGGAACGGATGATGCCGAGATCACCCGCTGGCAACATGCCCTGGAGGCCGTCAGAGCCGCCCAGGGGCGGGCCGATGAGCCCACCCGCGAAGAGTAACCGTCACACCAGACCGCGAATCAAGATCCCGCCGATCAGCAAGGGGGCAATCCAGCGCCAGCAGTTCATCAGCAAGTGATGCCAGTGGCTGGCAATCCCCTGCGGCAGCGCCTTGCGTCCCAGCTTCCAGCCCAGCAGCAGCGTCAGCATCAGGCCGAACAGCGGCATCATCAGGTTGGAGGTGACAAAGTCCAGCAACTCGAAAATGGTTTTGCCAAACAGGGTGGCGTGTTGCAGCGAACCAAACGACAGGCTGACCGGAACACCGCTAACTATGACGAATCCAGTGATGGCGCTGCAGGCCGTGCGGCGTGACCAGCCCCAGGTCTCGCACAGGAAGCACTGCAAATGCTCCAGCAGGGAGATGGCCGAGGAGAGCGCCGCAAAGACCAGCAGGGCGAAGAAGATCACCTCAAGCACCTGACCGAAGGGCAGCAGCTGAAACACCGCCGGCATGGTCATAAAGGTGAGGCCGGGGCCGGAGGCCGGGTCGATACCGGTCGAGGCCAGCACCGGGAAAATCATCAAACCCGCCAGTACCGCCACCATGCTGGCCAGCAGCACCACCCAGAGGCTGGAGCGACCAACCCCTTCGCTGGTCGGCAGATAGGCGCCGTAGGTGGTGTGAATGCCCAGACCGATGGAGAGGGAGAAGAAGGCCAGCCCCATGGCATCGAGCACGCCGGACATCCCCAGCTTGCTGAAGTCGGGCATCAGGAAGTGACGTACTCCCGCCATCGCATTGGGCAGGGTGAGGCCAAAGGCGACCAGCATCAGGATCATCAGGAACAGGGCCGGCATCATCCAGCGCAAGGTGCGCTCCACTCCTTTCTGAATGCCGCCTTGCACCACTATCCAGGTGAGGGCGGCAAACAGCAGGTGAGTGAGGATTGGCCAGACGTCGCCGCTGACATAGTCATTGAAGCGGGCGGTGAGAGCAGCCGCATCCCCATGGTTGAGCTGACCGGAGAGGGCCATGCCGGTATAACCGAGCGTCCAGCCGCCCACCACGCTGTAGAAGCAGTAGATGAGCAGGGTAGAGATCACTCCCATTACCCCAACCCAGCGCCACTGTTTGCCGAGCAGATCGGAGAAGGCTCCGACTACCCCGCGGCGACTCATGCTGCCGAGCAGGGTTTCCCCCATCAGTACCGCCACCCCCAGGGTGAAGCTGAACAGCAGAAAGACCAGCAGGAAGGCGCCGCCGCCGTTGACGGCGGTGACATAGGGGAATTTCCAGATTGCGCCGATACCGACCGCGGAACCCGCTGCGGCGAGGATGTAGCCGAGTCGGGATGACCATTGGGACTGCTTCATAAGAACTCCAATCGAGCGCCCCTTGGCAGGGGCAGAATGGCGCTCATGTTACGGAGGTCACTGCGCAATCACTACGACGGTTATCAGGTGTAAATGCGATTTCTTGGCATGATTGGCTAATTTAATTCTGTTTTTAGCCCAATCCTGCCACCAAATAAAAAACCGGAGCGAGATTGCTCCGGTTTGGTCTCTGACAACTGCTCGTCGGCGGACTAGATCACCCCCAGCTCCCGCAGCCGCTCCATCAGGTAGCTGTGGGCGGTATGACGCTCGGAGAGCACTACATCCGGGCGCGGATGGAGGAACAGCGGCAGGGAGATACGCGACTTGGCGGCGCTGCCACCGGTCGGGTTGATGACGCGGTGAGTGGTGGAAGGGTAGTAGCCGCGAGAGGCCTCCTGCAGCATGTCACCGATGTTGATGATGAGGGTGCCAAAGTCGCACGGCACGTCCATCCATTCGCCATCGGAGCCCTTCACCTGCAGCCCCGGCTCGTTGGCGGCGGGCAGAATGGTGAGCAGGTTGATATCCTCGTGGGCGGCGGCGCGGATGGCGCCCGGCTCCTCGGTGCCATCGAACGGCGGATAGTGCAGCACCCGCAGCAGGGTCTTCTGGCTCTCTTCGATCATCGAGGAGAGCGGGCAGCTGTAGTTGGCGGCAATATCGGCCGGGGTGTACTGCTCGACCCAGCTCAGCAGCTCTGCGGCCAGACCGTTGGCGAGGCGATAGTACTCCATCGCCTGCTCTTTCAGCTCTTCCGGCATCTGGCCCCAGGGGTAGATGTGGAAGTACTCCTTGATGTCTTTCTGGCTATGGCCCTTGGCCACCTCGGAGACCGACGGCGGGAAGTAGCCATCCTGGGTTTCGCGGTTGAACAGGAAATCCTGCTTCTGCTCGCTCATGAAGAAGCGATACCAGTTGTCGTAGATGGACTGCACCAGCTCTTTCGGAATGGGGTGGTTGGTCAGCACGCCAAAGCCGGTGGTTCGCAGGGATTCGGTGAAGCGTTGGGCCGCATCGGGTGAGCGGTAATCGACGGTCAGGACTTTCATTGTTTTTGTTGCGCGCCAGTTAAAAGATGGCGCAGTTTACCTTGCACATGATAACAAGGAAAGCGGGTTGGCCGCCCGTCTGGCACGGCGCTGAATAGTGATAAAAACATCAAATAAACCGCGCCAGACCGCACGGGATCGCATCCCTTGTTATGGCCTTTTATCCTCTCTAGAATGCCGCTCACTATCTTTTCCGGAGTCTGTTCATGTCCCCCAAAATCCTGTTGCTGACCCTGCCGGTATTGCTGGCGGGATGCAGTGCCCTGTCAGAAGATGAGTGCCGCACCATGAGTTGGTACAACCTGGGTTATCAGGATGGATCGGAGGGCAAAACCCGTCAGGCGACCCGTGATTACGTTTCGTCTTGCAGCGAATATGGCCTCAAAGTGGATGAGGCCGAGTGGAAACGGGGCTACGACAAGGGGCTGGAGCTCTACTGCATTCCCGAGCTGGCTTACAGCAAGGGCAAGGAGGGGCAGGCCTATCTGGGGGTATGCCCCAATGACGCCAGCTTCCTCAAGCAGTATCAGCGCGGCTACGAAGAGTACAAACTGGCTGCCCGCCTGCGGGAGATCAGCGACGAGCTGGAGCGTACCGAGCGGGATATCGATATGCTGGAGCGCAGCATCCGCAACGAAACCAACACGGAACAGCGCGACTACTACCGCGCCAAGCGCGATCGGGCCATTCGCCACTACGAATCCCTGCGTCGGGAGTATAACCGTCTGCGTTATCCGGATCGGGTGATCCAGTTCTCCTTCGGCGGTTAATCCCTCTCTTCATGGCTAGCCCGCGTGCTGGCCATGTTGCATCTTGTCAGGTCAGGGCATTACCCAGCGTTGCAACGCCAGTGCGATACCATCTTCGTTGTGGTCGGCCGTGACCCGATGGGCATGGCTCTGGATCTGCGGGGCCGCATTGCCCATGGCCACCGCCAGCCCCACCTGCTCGAACATGCTGATGTCGTTGTTGTTGTCCCCAAACGCCACCACCTGCTCCATCGCAATCCCTTCGCTGGCAGCCCACTGGGCCAGCCGGTTGCCCTTGCTGCAACCGGGCTGTACCAGCTCCACCGCATAGGGGGCCGCCCAGTCACGGGTAAAGGGCATCTGTTCGACCACCTCGCCCATAAAGGTGTGTAGGCGTGCCGGATCCTGATTGAACAGCTCCAGTTTCCAGACCGGGTTGTCGAGCCAGCCTGCCAGCTCCTCAACCGAATGGATGGCGATCTTGAGGTGGTCCGGCTGATTGGCCGACCAGTGGCGGATGCGGGTGACATGCTCTTCACAGCCGATGTAGCCAATGCCCTCGCTCAGGTGGAACAGGGCGCCCATCTGCTGCGCCTCGACCGCGGCCAGCAGCTCGGTAAGCGGGGCAGCCGCCAGCGGGTCGCCGCTGATGATCCGGTTCTGCACCGGATCATAGAGATAGGCGCCATTGCTGCAGATGAGGGGGGTATCGAGGGCCAGCTCGTGGTGAAAGGGGCGCGCCGTCATGTAGTGGCGCCCCGTGACCAGCAGCACCTTGATGCCGTGGGCGCGGGCCTGCGCCAGGGCAGCCCGGGTGGCCGACGAGATCTTGTGATCCCGGGTCAGCAGGGTGCCATCCATATCGAGCGCGATGGCCTTGTACTCACTCATAGCTCCTCCAGCATCGAACAAATCCGCAAAGAGCTTTACCGTCCCAGACCCGGCGCCCCGATGCAAGTCTTGCCCGCGGCCGAAGCGCCGAACTGTGATCCCTTCGTGGCTCAGGTGCAGCTGGCCAGCTGTTGACGACGGTCGGCACGGCGGCGCAGCAGATAGAAACCGGCGGCACTGGCAAGGGAGCAGAGGGTGGCGAGATAGAAGGGCCACTCGGTACCGGCCAGCAGCACCAGACTGCCGAGCAGCACCGCCAGGATCTCGCTGCCCACGGCGAGGGCGCGGTAGAGCCCCATCGCCTGCCCCTGCTGCTCCGGGTGACTGCGGTTGGAGATCGCCACCGAGGTGGCCAGCTCCCCCAGACTCATGCCGATGCCAGCGGGAACGAAGGTAAGCGCCAGCCCCCACCAGTGCACGGGCAGGATAAAGAGCAGCATGCCGCTCGCCATCACCAGATGGCCGACAATCCCGAGGGAGCTGCCGCGCCAGTGGCGGGCGATGCGGGAGCCGAGCCAGGAGCCCGCCATCATGGGCAGGCTCACCAGCACCGCTGCCTGCGCCAGCTGGGCCGGATCCCAGGCCAGCCTCTCCACCAGCCAGATATTGAAGTAGGTGAAATAGAGCTGCACGGCGCCATAGCTGATCAGGGTGAGCGCGAAGTAGGGCAGCAGGGCCGGTTGCAACAACAGCTGGCGGCTGGAGAGAGTCGCGGCCTGAAGGGTGGCCGCCACCGGCGGACGATAGGGGATCAGCCAGTAGACCAGCAGCAGGTTGAGCAGGGTCATTCCTACCGCCAGCCAGGCGGCCAGACTGTAATCCCCCGAGATCACCGCGGCGTAGCCTCCGATCATCGGCCCCACGACCCAGCCCAGATTCATGCCGATGTTGATCCAGGCGAAGCTGCGGGCCTTGTGCTCCTTGCCGGCGAGATCCGCCGCCATCGCCTGCACGATGGCGATGTTGCCGTTGCACAGCCCCTCCACCACCCGGCTGAGCAGCAGCAGGGGGAGGGATCGCCAGGCGATACCGAGTGCCATCAGGGCATAGCCTGCCAGTACCCCCGCCAGCGAGAGCAACAGCAGTGGCTTGCGGCCATAGCGGTCGGAGAGGCGACCGAGCCAGGGGCTGCCCACCAGCTGGAACAGGGGATAGAGCCCCATGATGACCCCCAGCCACACCTTGCGGCTCCAGTCGGAGGCTTCCGGCGTCAGCATCCCCTGCGCCGGATCCAGCAGCAAAGGTGCCAACACCGGGGAGGGGAGACTGAAGCCTGCAACTGCCAGCGTGACCGTCATGACCAGCACCCAGAGGGGATTTTTGTGCTCGTGTTTCTCCATGTTGCACCCATTAAATAAAGTTATTGGTTTATTTATGCTGATTCATAGATAGGATTAAGTAAAGTGAATTGTTGATTTAATAAAGGGGGCTCCCCATAATGGGGTCATGAACGCAAGCACCGACAAGATCCTGTTTCTGCTCAAGAGCCATGGCCCGCAGAGCGCCGCCGCGCTGGGGGAGCAGTTGCAGATGACCTCCATGGGCGCCCGCCAGCACCTGCTCGCACTGGAGCAGGAGGGGTGGGTCACATTCAGCGACGAGGCGCGCGGGCGCGGTCGTCCCGTGCGGCTGTGGCAGCTCACCGAGCAGGCCTGGCAGCGCTTCCCCGATAGCCATAGCGACCTGACCGTGCAACTGATCGACAACGTGCGCGAGCTGTTTGGCGAGGAGGGGATGGAACGGCTGATCCAGCAGCGGGAGCAGCAGATGCTTGCTCGCTATCAGGAGGCGCTGGGGTCCCATGGCTTATCTGGCCGGCTGGCGGCGCTCAGGGAGCTGCGTACTCGCGAGGGCTATATGGCGGAGATCCGCCGCGAAGAGGATGGCAGCTGGCTGCTGTGGGAGAGCCACTGTCCCATCTGTGCGGCGGCGCGCACCTGCCGCGGTTTCTGTCGCAGCGAACTGGCGCTGTTTCGCCAGCTGCTGGCGCCGGCGACGGTGGAGCGGGAGCAATATCTGCTGGAGGGGGCGCATCGCTGCCTCTATCGCATCACGCCGCCCGCGCTCTGATTTCGTCAAACGCCCAAAAACAACAAAGCAGGCGCCGGGATGCCTGCTTTGTTGCCTTCGGGGAGGGGGTTCTCTCGTTCCAGCCCGTCGTTTCCCGATAAGGTAAGACGGCTGATGGGGCTCTTGACCCGGTAAGGTCCTTCACCGCAGAGACCCGGTCAGGTATCTGCTTTGCCACCGGAAGATGTAACCATAGTATCCCTCCCGTGCCGGTGAGTGGTTGCAAAGTAACCACTTATTTCGGTTGTTTTTGCAATAGTTCACCCTTAATCTAGGAAAAGTGGATTAGTCATTGCAACGAGGAAGGGTAAATGCTGAAACTTGATCGCATAGACAGACATATTCTCGAGCTGATGCAGGAGAATGGCCGCATCAGCAATCTGGAACTGGCCGAGCTGGTAGGGCTCTCCCCGTCACCCTGCTCCCGCCGGGTCAAGGCGCTGGAGGATGCCGGTCTCATCGACACCCACGTTACTCTGCTCAACGCCCGCCAGCTTGGCCTCACCCTCACCGCCTACATTCACATTTCCATGGACAGACACACGCCCGAGCGGTTCGAGAATTTCGATCGCGCCATCAGCGAACTGCCGGAAGTGCTGGAGTGTGACCTCATCACCGGCAATGATGCCGACTACCAGCTCAAGGTAGTGGTGCGCGACATGGAGCACTACCAGCACTTCCTGCTGGACAAGCTGACCCATATTCCGGGGGTGACCGGTGTGCGCTCCAGCTTCGTGCTGCGCCGCATCAAGCACAAGACGGCGCTGCCGCTCAACCATCTGGGTTGAGGCTGCGCAAACCGCTTATAGAAACAGAAAGAGGAGGCCAGTGGCCTCCTCTTGTGCTATTCGCTCTTGGTTATTCGGTCGTGGTTATCGGTCTGGATTAGCTGTCGCGGTGACGGGGCGACTGCGGTGGTCAGACGCTGACCTGGCTGATATCTTCCACCTGCAGCAGCCAGCCGCTCTGCTCCTGCTGCGGTTCGCCGCTGACCCGCAGCCGCTCGCCGGTCGGCACCCACTGCCCCTCGGGCAGGGATACCAGCAGGCTCTCGCTGCCGTTGTCGAACAGCCAGCGATCTTCGCCAAGCGATTCAATCAGATAACCTTCCATCTCCACTCTGGACTCGGCTTGCCAGGATGGCGCAACGGAATCACGGCTCTCGATGAAATCCCCCTGAACACCAAAACTGGCTAGCCCCCACAGAATGGAGAGCCCGACGATGGATGTTTGCATCTTGTCTCTCCTCTTTTGGAACTGTAGGGCCAGTATGGGAACAGAAAACTGAGCGCACCATGAACAAGGTGGCAAAGTGCTGGCGAGATCGCGAAAAAATCCGGCCAATTGGCCAGTAGAGTCATTTTATGGTGCCTGGATCACACTATTTGGCGGCTTCTTCTGCCATCCGTTCAGCTCTTGGCTTATTCGTCCACATGGCTACCCCGCGATGATCCCCACAGATCCCCTCTGCTACCACGGCGCGAACCCGGGTGCCATCTTTGCAAATGGCCTGCCAGGCGTCGGCATCATCGATGGCGAGCGAGTTGGGGGGCGGCGTGGTTTGGCAAGCCGTGAGCAGCAGAGCGCACAGGGGGAGCAATTTTTTCATGGCGGACTCCTCGGGGGTGATGGGGGACTGAGAGGATTGGGATGACCTCTCCATCCGGGCTTCACTCCCCAGCATCAGTGATAACCGGTTCAGGGGCAAGGGGAGGGGCCACCGACAGGCGCAGGTGCCGTGCAGCCGGGGCTTGCCCTGTGCCCTCCTTGGGCCTAAGGTGGGGCCGTTTTATTGCCTGATTGAAGGAACGTTTTCATGTCCACTCTCTATCCCCGCGTCGGGGTCGGCGTCATCCTGACCAACGCCCAAGGCCAGGTGCTGCTTGGCAAGCGCAAAGGGAGCCATGCCCCCTACTGGTCGATCCCGGGTGGTCATCTGGAGTTGGGGGAGAGCTTCGAGTCGGCGGCGATCCGCGAGGTGGCCGAGGAGACCGGACTTGGAATTCACGGGCCCGAGGTGGTGGCGGTGACCAACAATCTGGAGACCTGGCGCGAGAGCGGGTTGCACTATATCTCGGTGACGCTGCACGCTAAGGCCGATGGTGAGCCGCAACTGCTGGAGCCGGAGAAGTGCGAAGGCTGGTTCTGGTGCGATCCGCGCGCGTTGCCCGAGCCCCACTTCGATGCCAGCCGCCAATCCATCGCCTGCTGGCTGGCGGGACGCTGCTATCTGCCGAGTGATGCGCCAATGGTGTCGGCCTAATCAGTCTGATTGTCATAAAACGATCATCGCGCTGTCATAATATCCCCTCTCCATCGGGAGAAGAGGGATGAGGGAGGAGAGCGTGGGACAGGTATTTATTCAGTTTTTATGGCTGGGATGCATCAGTTTTGGTGGTCCGGCCGCTCATATCGGTTATTTCCAGCGCGCCTTCGTCCAGCGGCTCGGTTGGCTCACACAGGCCGAATTTGCCCGCTTGCTGGCGCTGTGCCAGCTGCTGCCGGGACCCGCCTCCAGCCAGCTTGGTTTCGCCATCGGTCGTCATCGCGCCGGTCTGGGCGGGGCGCTCTCAGCTTTTCTTGGCTTCACGCTGCCCTCATTTCTTCTGCTACTGGCGGCTGCGATCGGTATCGGTCAGCTGGGCAGCAATCTGTGGCTTGATGCGGCGCTGCACGGCCTCAAGCTGTTGGCGCTCATCGTGGTGGCCGATGCAGTGCTCACCATGAGTCGTCAGTTCTGTGCCACGGGAATGACCCAGGGGATCATGGTGGTGACCGCTGCTGCACTCTGGTGGCAGCCCGGTCTGCTGACTCAACTGTTGATGCTGGCGGGAGCGGCGCTGATCTGCGCCCGCAGCCAGTGCGGGGCGGGTAGTGTGCCGGCCTCCGCCGAGCAGCCTTCTGCCGCCAGCAGTCAGCCTCATTGGCCGACCCTGTTGCTGTTTGGCATCCTTTTTATCGGCCTGCCGCTGCTCGGCAGCCCGCTTGGCCAGCTGGTTGCCGACTTCTATCGCGCCGGTAGTCTGGTGTTTGGCGGTGGCCATGTGGTGTTGCCGCTACTGCAAGAGAGCGTGGGACACACTCTCAACGAGCAGCAGTTTCTGACCGGTTACAGCCTGGCCCAGTTGGTGCCGGGCCCCATGTTTACCCTTGCCACCTATCTTGGCGCCCAGCTGCAGCCCGAAATGCCGCTGATCGGGGCCCTGTTGGCGACCATGGCGCTGTTTGTGCCCGGTTTTCTGCTGCTCTGGGCGGTGGGCCCCTGCTGGCAACAGTGGCTGGCCCGGCCCCGTCTGGCGGGGGCCGTCACCGGAATCAACGCCGCCGTGGTGGGCTTGTTGTTGGCGGCCCTCTATCAGCCGGTGTGGCAGAGTGCGGTGCTGGCGCCGACCGATCTTGCGCTGGCGGCCATCGGCTTTTATCTGCTGCGGGTGTTGAAGTTGCCGGTGCCGGCCATCGCGGCCCTGTTGGTGATGGCTGCTATCCTGCTGGCGTGAAGCCGGTGAAATCCCGATAAAAAAACGGCGCCTCCATAACGGAGGCGCCGTTTTTATTGCAATGGGTAAACCGTTCAGACCTCGGGTTCGAAATCCAGACTCAGGCTGTTGACGCAGTAGCGCTGGCCGGTCTCGGTCGGTCCATCGGGGAAGACGTGACCGAGGTGAGAGCCGCACTGGCGGCAGGTGATCTCCACCCGCTTCATGCCGTGGCTGTTGTCCTCGGTGTACTCCACCGTCCCCTCGATGGCCTTGTCGAACGAGGGCCAGCCGCAGCCGGAGTCAAACTTGGCTCCTGAGTGAAACAGCACGCTCTTGCAGCAGACACAGAGGTAGTCGCCGCTCTTGCGATTGTGGAGCAGGGCGCCGCTGTAGGGGCGCTCGGTGCCCTTCTCCCAGCAGACGTGAAACTGCTCGGCGGTCAGTTTGCTGCGCCACTGTTCCGGATTGTTACTGCTCATACCGACTCCTTGCCATCCATACCGGAGCCCAGCATAGCGGCTCCGTAAAGCTGACTCCAGCATGCCTCTTATGCTTTGCCTGTATCTGTGATCGAGGTGGCAACCATCTCCTCACCGGATGCAGGGAGAATTTCCTGCTGCGGTGGCTGGGCATCCTCCGCCGTGCTGGCCAGCGCCACCCGCTCCAGCAGTTTGAGGGAGTGGGCCCGGCCGACCGCCACCTGCCGTTTGATGTCATCGGGCAGGAAGGGCAGCCCATCGTTGGTGGCGGTGTCGATAGTCTGGATCCACTCCAGCCCTTCCCCCGGAGGCGGCAGGCGGAACTGGATATCGTAGTCGCTGGCGTTGAACAACACGTACCAGCGCTCGCCAACACAGTTGATCATGCCGATATCCATGGCGAATGCCTGCCCCATGGGGGCGTGCCAATCCTGATCGGTGAGCTGGTGGCCGTCCGGGTGATACCAGTTGACCTGATGGCAGCTGGACGGGGTGCCATTCCAACTGTCGTCGCTCAGTTGCAGGTTGGAGAAGACGCAGGACTCCGCCCGCAGCGCCATCATCTGCTGGGTGAAGGCGAACAGCCGCTCATCCTCCGGTCGCCACTGCCAGTTGACCCAGCTGATCTGGTTGTCCTGACAGTAGGCGTTGTTGTTGCCAAGCTGGCTGCGGCCCATCTCGTCGCCGGCGAGGAAGTGGGGAGTGCCTTGGGAGAGCAGCAGAGTGGCAATCAGATTGCGCTTCTGCTGCTGGCGCAGGCTGTTGACCCGCGGATCCAGGGTCGGCCCCTCTACCCCGTGGTTATAGGAGAGGTTGTTGCCGTGGCCGTCCCGATTGTCTTCACCGTTTGCCTGATTGTGGCGCTGGTTGTAGGAGACCAGATCCTCCAGGGTGAAACCGTCGTGATAGCAGAGGTAGTTGACGCTGGTGTGGGGGGAGCGCCAGTTCTTCGGGAAGATATCCCGCGACCCCACCAGACGGGTGGCAAAGTCCCCCATCTTGCCCGCATCACCGCGCCAGAAGGCACGCACCGTGTCGCGGTAGCGGTCGTTGATCTCCTGCCACTGGCTCGGGAATTGACCCAGCCGGTAGCCGAAGGGGCCGATATCCCAGGGTTCGGCGATGAGCTTGACCTGTGACAGCACAGGGTCGGCCATCACGGCCTTGAAGAAGGCGCCCATGGGCTCGAACTCTCCCGCTTCCCGCGCCAGTGTCACCGCCAGATCGAAACGGAAGCCATCCACCTGCATCTCGGTGACCCAGTAGCGCAGGGCATCGAGCACCAGCCGCAGGGTATTGGGGTGATCCAGATTGACGCTGTTGCCACAACCGGTCACGTTGGCGTGACGGGTGTAGTCCGGGCCGTGGGGGCCCGCTTCGAAGGAGTAGTAACCGGCGTTGTCAAAGCCCTTGAACGAGAGGGTTGGGCCGTCGAAGCCCGAGGCGGCAGTGTGGTTGTAGACCACATCCAGAATCACCTCGAGCCCGGCCCGGTGCAGTTCGCGCACCATGGTCTTGAACTCGGTCACCGCCTCGTCGGTTCGGGTGCTGTAGCGCGGCTCCGGGGCGAAGAAGGCGATGGGGTTGTAGCCCCAGTAGTTGGTCAGTCCCAGCTGCTCCAGTCGCGGTTCCGACATGAAGGCGGCCACCGGCATCAGCTGCACTGAGGTGATCCCCAGACTCTTCATATGCTCGATGATCAGCGGATGGCTGATGCCAAGGTAGGTGCCTTGCAGCTCCTTGGGGATCCCTGGGTGCTGCTTGGTAAAGCCCTTGACGTGGGTCTCGTAGATAATAGTGCGGGCCGGACTGATCCCGGGTTTGCCAACCCCTTGCCAGTCAAAACTGTCATCCACTACCACCGACTTGGCAATCATCCCGGCACTGTCACCCTGATAGAGGGCTTCATCCCAGTAGGTGGGACGACTGAGCGCCTTGGCGTAAGGGTCGATGAGCAGTTTTTGCGGATCGAACAGCATCCCCTCCTGCGGGGTACCATAGACCCGATAGCCGTAGCGCTGACCGGCCTTTACACCGCGTACGTAGCCAAAGCGATACTGGCCACGGCGGCCGGGCAACTCCAGCCGCATCAGCTCCTGCTCCTGCTCGTCGTACAGGCAGATCTCCACCTTGTCCGACTGGGGGGCCCAGACGCAGAAGTGGCAACCGTTCTCGTCAAGGCGGGCCCCCAGCGGGTGGCCCACCCCTTTTTCCATTACAAGCATCAAGACTCCTGTTTGATAAACAAGGTCGCCAGCGGCGGCAGATCCAGCACTATGCTGTGTGCCATCCCCTGCCAGGGGGTCGGCTCGGCAGCGAACACCAGACCTACATCATAGTTACTGCCCCAGTAATACTCGCTGTCGGTGTTGAGCACCACCCGATAGTGGCCCGCCGCAGGGACGCCGATCCGATATTCGAGACGGGGCACCGGGGTGAAGTTGCAAGCCACTACAATAGCCTGCTTGCCCTCTTTGTCCGCCCGCAGCCAGGCAAAGATGCTGTTGTCGGCATCGTTATGATCCAGCCAGCGGAAGCCGGTCTGCTCATAATCGGCCTGATACAAGGCAGGCTCATGACGGTAGAGGTGGTTGAGATCGTGGATCAGTCGCTGTTGACCGGCATGCTTGGGATATTGCAGCAGATGCCACGGCAGTTGGGCGTCGTGGTTCCACTCGTTGCTCTGAGCGATTTCGGTGCCCATGAAGTTGAGCTTCTTGCCCGGGTGGGCGTACATGAAACCCATGTAGGCCCGCAGGTTGGCTGCTTGCTGCCACTCGTCGCCCGGCATCTTGTAGAGCATGGAGTGCTTGCCGTGCACCACCTCGTCGTGGGAGAGCGACAGGATGAAGTTCTCGTCATAGTGGTAAACCATGGAGAAGGTCATGTCGTTGTGGTGGTAGCGGCGGTGGATCGGCTCTTTCTGCATGTAGGTGAGGGTGTCGTGCATCCAGCCCATATTCCACTTGAAGCCAAAGCCGAGGCCGCCGAGGAAGGTGGGGCGGGAGACACCGGCAAAGGCGGTGGACTCTTCGGCGATGGTCATGGCGTGGGGATACTTGCCATAGACCTCCTCGTTGGTCCACTTGAGCAGGCTGATCGCCTCGTAGTTGTGGTTGCCGCCATCGACGTTCGGTACCCACTCACCGGCGTTGCGGGAGTAATCCAGATAGAGCATGGAGGCGACCGCATCCACCCGCAGTCCGTCGATGTGGAACTTGTCGAGCCAGAACAGGGCGCTCGCCACCAGGAACTGGCGCACTGTGTCGCGGCCAAAGTCGTAGATGTAGGAGTTCCAGTCCGGGTGCCAGCCACGGCGCGGATCTTCATATTCGTAGAGCGGGGTGCCATCGAAGCGGGCCAGGCCGTGGGCATCGGACGGGAAGTGGGCGGGCACCCAGTCCAGAATGATGCCGATGCCGGCCTGGTGGCACTGGTCGACGAAGTATTTGAAATCATCAGCGGTGCCGTAGCGGCTGGTAGGGGAGAACATGCCCACCGGCTGGTAGCCCCAGGAGCCGCTGAAGGGGTGCTCGGAGACCGGCAGCAGCTCGATGTGGGTGTACTCCATCTCCTTGACGTAGGCGACCAGCTCCACTGCCAGCTCGCGCCAGCTCAGGCTGTCGCCGTTGGGGTGGCGCTTCCAGGAGCCGACGTGCAGCTCATAGATGGAGAGCGGCTGCTCGCGTTTGTCGTTGTGCTGGTTGGCAATCCACTCGGCATCCTGCCACTGGTACTGGGCGTGGTCATAGACCACGGAGGCGAATGACGGATACTGCTCGCAATAGAAGCCGACAGGATCGCTCTTGTGGGGCAGCCGGTTGCCCATGGGGTCCTTGAGCTCGAACTTGTAGCGATCCCCGGCCTTGAGGCCCGGCACAAACAGCACCCAGTGACCGCACAGGCTGCGCTGCATCGGGTGGCGGCGGCCATCCCAGAAGTTGAAATCGCCGATGAGGCTCACGGCGGTGGCGCTCGGCGCATAGACCGCAAAACGCACCCCTTCCACCTGCTGGCCAAGATGCTCCACGGTGCGCAGCTGGGCGCCAAGGGTGTGGTAGAGGTTTTCCGGCTGGGCGGTCAGTTCGGCCAGGCCTGCCCAGGCGGCATCCTGAAACTGATAGGGGTCGATGACCTCGGTGGTGGCATCTTGGTAGCTGGCGATCAGCTGATAGGGGAAGGAGTTTTTGCGGCGGGTGAAAACAGTTTCAAAAAGACCCGATTCATCGGTGGGCGCCAGGGTGGCAACGACTTTGCCCGACTTGAGATCCTTGACGCGGACTTCGAGGGCATCAGGCAACCAGGCGGTCAGTTTGAGGCCGGGCCCATCCGGATTGGCCTGCAGGCCTAAGTGAGAGAAGGGATCGGAACAGCGGGCAGCAACCAAACGTTCAACGAGCATCGAGATTTCCTTTCATGACAGAGCATCCACTCCGGCCGAAGCCGGAGTGGATTTAGGTGAGAGCGCTGTGGGAGACAGCGTCTCAACGACTGGCCTCATCACGGGCTTGGCTCATCTTGCCAGCCAGTGCCTTGAGTGCCTCATTGGCAAAAATATCTTCCAGATCAGCGGAAAGCTTGCGGCGCCAGTTGGGGTATTCGTAACTGGTGCCCGGTACGTTGACCGGCTTGTCCATCTCCAGCCAGTCTTCCAGCTGGGTACTGAACAGGGCGCAGCTGCCGCGGGACATGTGGATCTGCAGACCGTGGTTGAGTTCGGTGTTCATGCCGACCCAGTTGACGTCATGACTGATGTTGTCAGAGATGACCTTGTGGGCATGCAGGCTGTCGAGGATCCGCTGTTTGGCCTGGTGACGATCAGCATACAGAGTCTTCAATACATCTTCATCCGGATACAGACCCAGTTGACGGCCGAGCGCCAAGTCATCGCAGTGCCAGAAGCCTTTGAGGGTCGGCATGTCGTGGGTGGTCAGGGCCGACATCGCCTGCTCGGTGTAGTGCGCCGGGGAGATAAAGCCACCATCTTCCTTGGAGCGTTCGAAGAAGAACACCTTGTAGGAGTGAACGCCGTTCTCTTTCAGGGTCACGTCGATCCCCTCCGGCACGGTGCCCAGATCCTCGCCGATCAGCAGGCACTGATTGCGGTGGGATTCGAGTGCCAGAATACCCAGCAGATCGTTGACCGGATAGTAGATGTAGGCGCCCTTGGCGGCGGACGCTCCGGGCGGTACCCACCACAGGCGCAGCAGTGCCATCACGTGGTCGATGCGCAGTGCGCCGCAGGAGCGCATGTTGGCACGGAACAAGTCCACCATCGGCTGATAGGCCGCTTCGAACAGCTTGTTCGGGTTCATCGGGGGCAGGCCCCAGTTCTGACCGAGCGGGCCGAGGATATCGGGCGGCGCACCGACCGAGGCTTTCGGGCAGTAGAGATCCTGGTTCGCCCAGATCTCGGTAGATCCTTCGGAGACGCCCACCGCCAGATCCCGATAGATCCCCATCACCATGCCGGCAGCCTTGGCGCGGGCATCGGCTTGCGCCAGTTGTTCGTCAGCCAGGAACTGCAGATAGAGGTAGAAGTTGACATCTTGCGGGTGCTCGGCCATCCAGGCGGCAACGGCAGGGTTGTGGTAATCGCGCAGCTCCTGCGGCCATACCGGCCAGCCCCAGGCATTTTCGCCTTTGGCATAGAAGTGGGCCTGCAGGGCATCAAATGCTGCCTGCTGTTGCAGGCTGTCGCCACCGGCGGCCACGAAGGCATCAAAGGCGGCCTGACGCTCGGCGCTCAGGGTGGCTTCATCGAACACCTGACGCAGCATGCCGAGTTTGGTCTGGATCACGCCGGTGTAATCGACGTTCTCTTTGGCGCGCAGATCGGCCAGATGTTGCTGGAAGGCAGGGCTCGCCACTTCCGCTTTCAGGCGATCGCTCTGCTGGAATTCGGGCACCGCTTCCACATTGATATAGGCCACGTTGAGCCAGCGACGGGAAGAGGGGCTGTAGGGACTGGCGCTCTCCGGATTGGCCGGATAGAGGGCGTGGATAGGGTTGAGACCGACGAAGTGGGCACCCCAGGCGGCAGCTTTCTCGACCAGCTGGCCCAGATCGCTGAAATCACCGATACCCCAGTTATGGCGGCTGCGCAGGCAGTAGAGCTGCACGCTCGGACCCCATACCTTGCGGCCATCGGCAATTGGAGCCTGCTTGTAGCAGGCCTTGGGGGCAACGATGAGGCGCATGGTGGCCAGCGGCTCGTCATTGCCCTCTTCCAGCAGCACCAGCTGGTGATAACCCAGCTCCGGGGCCATATCCAGAGTGACGCGATAGGCCTGGCACTCCATCTCTTCAAATTCGGCCACGCCGACCAGCTCACCCTCGATGGGGGTGAATTGACCGGACAGCACAGCACCCTGCTCCTGCTGGAGCTGCCAGGTGAGGGCGTCGTTGACGAATTCGATGGGGAGGCGAACCTCAAGGGTAACGGCGTCGCCGGTGCGAACCACCATCACAGGATCCAGCGCCCGCAGCCAGTGCTGGCGATGCTCCTCTTCCAGCTGCTGCACCAGTGCGGCCTCGTCATCGACGCGGTAGCCCATGGCGCCCAGCATGGCGGCCTTGCTCTCTTCTGATACCTGGGCCGGGTGGCCCCAGGCATCGACATACTCGCTGGCGATACCTTTTGCGGCAGCCAGCTGTTCAATCAGGGTGGTCATAGTTTGAGAATTCCCGCTGTGGATTCTATCTATACTATTTTGTTTGATTTTTATGGGGTGGTACTTGAACAGTGGCTCTTTGGCCATGCTAAACCGCGCACATTTTTACATATCTCTGTGAATGGTTGTGTGACCGAGTAGGCACTATTGTTGATATCTGCGCGATGCCACGATCTGGCACTTTTTTCGTCAAAACGTGGTAATCAGTTACATAAACAGAAAATTAATTTCACAGTTTTTCATGATATAGCGCAATTTCAGACAGAATGTTGGTTGACTCACCGGAGAGTTCTAGTAAATTTACAAGCGGAATTTTCTTTGACTACTGAACAGTTAGGTAACTAAATATGACTATCAAAGTAGGTATTAACGGTTTTGGCCGTATCGGTCGTTTCGTATTCCGTCTGGCTTGCGAGCGTGCAGACATCGAAGTTGTTGGTATCAACGACCTGATCGATGTTGACTACATGGCTTACATGCTGAAGTACGATTCAACTCACGGTCGTTTCAACGGTACCGTTGAAGTTAAAGACGGCAACCTGGTTGTAAACGGCAAAACCGTACGTGTTACCGCTGAGCGTGACCCGGCCAACCTGAAGTGGGGCGAAATCGGTGTTGACGTTGTTGCTGAAGCTACCGGTCTGTTCCTGACCGACGAGACTGCTCGTAAGCACATCGCTGCTGGTGCCAAGAAAGTTGTTCTGACTGGCCCGTCCAAAGACGCCACCCCGATGTTCGTAATGGGTGTTAACGACTCTACCTACGCTGGCCAGGACATCGTTTCCAACGCTTCCTGCACCACCAACTGCCTGGCACCGATCGCCAAGGTTCTGAACGATACCTTCGGTATCGAGTCTGGCCTGATGACCACCGTTCACGCTACCACTGCTACCCAGAAGACCGTTGATGGTCCGTCTGCCAAAGACTGGCGCGGTGGCCGCGGTGCGGCTCAGAACATCATCCCGTCCTCTACCGGTGCAGCCAAAGCTGTTGGCGTAGTTATCCCGGAACTGAAAGGCAAGCTGACCGGTATGGCTTTCCGTGTTCCGACTCCGGACGTGTCTGTTGTTGACCTGACCGTTAACCTGAAGAAAGCTGCCACCTACGCAGAAATCTGCGAAGCGATGAAAGCTGCTTCCGAAGGCGCTATGAAAGGCGTTCTGGGCTACACCGAAGACGAAGTTGTATCTACCGACTTCCTGGGTGAGCGTCAGACCTCCGTATTCGACGCCAAGGCTGGTATCCAGCTGAACGACAAATTCGTTAAAGTTGTATCCTGGTACGACAACGAAATGGGCTACTCCAGCAAAGTTCTGGACCTGATCGCTCACATCTCCAAGTAATTTGGGATGCGCAATCGCGTAGCTTGAAAAAGGCGGCCATTGGCCGCCTTTTTGTTTTTCGGTTTCCCCTGATGACAGGAGTCCACATGCAATCCATTCGTCCCCTGACAGCCAATTGCAAGCTTGCCAACAATGCGGCCGGTCTGCCGGTTCTCACCATCAACAACGACTATGCCAAGGCCGAGATCAGCCTGTTTGGCGCCCATGTGCTGAGCTATCAGCGTCATGGCGAGTCGGCCTCTATCTGGCTGAGCGACAAAGCGGTGCTGGATGGCAGCAAGCCTGTTCGTGGTGGTATCCCGATCTGCTGGCCCTGGTTTGGCCCGGCGCCCGCCCGCGTCGGTAGCGGCAAGCCCTCCCACGGTTTTGCCCGTACCACCCTCTGGATGCTGGACGGGGTCTCCGATCACGCTGACGGCACGCTTGTTCATCTTTCCCTGCGCGACAGCGATGCAACCCGCGCCCTGTGGGATCACCCCTTCGAGCTGGAACTGGACGTGCTGGTGGGCAAAGAGCTTTCGCTGGTGCTGACCACTCGCAACACAGGTGCTCAGCCATTGACCTATAGCGGTGCGCTGCACACCTATTTGCAGATCAGCGCACCAGAGGCGGTAAGCGTCACCGGCCTGGGCGAGCCCTATGCCGACAAGCTGACCGGACAGGATGCCAAGCAGCAGGGGGCATTGACCCTGAGCGGGCCGCTGGATCGGGTCTACTGGCAGCCAGAGGCGCTGGTGAGCGTGCAGGATGGTGAGCGCGAGATCCGGGTTGTCAGTGGCAACCACGACAGCGTGGTGGTCTGGACCCCCTGGCTGGAAGGGGCCACCGCCATGGCCGACATGAGCGACGATGGCTATCGCACCATGCTCTGCGTCGAAGCAGCAATCGCTGGCGAGGCGGGTGTGACCGTTGCGCCGGATGAAGAGCACAGCCTCTCCACCGTGATCATCTGAGCAGGATGAGGTTCAGATAAATAAAGAGGGCTCCCGCGGGAGCCCTCTTTGCATCTCGTGACGGTAGCAATCAGGCGTTGCCCTGGGTCTTGAGCTTGAGTTCGGCTGCGAAATTGAGCATTCGGTCGAGCGGAATGAGGGCCTTTACCCGCAGCGCTTCATCGACATGGATCTCGTGGCGCTCGGCACCGTCGGTGAGCGCCTCCTTGATCGCCACCAGACCGTTCATCGCCATCCAGGGGCAGTGGGCGCAGCTGCGGCAGGTAGCGCCATCGCCACCGGTCGGTGCTTCCACCATCTCTTTCTCCGGACAGGCCTGCTGCATCTTGTAGAAGATGCCCCGATCGGTCGCCACGATCAGCTTCTGCTGGGGCAGCTCTTTGGCCGCCTTGATCAGCTGGCTAGTGGAGCCCACCGCATCGGCCAGCTCGATCACCGAGGCGGGGGATTCCGGATGAACCAGCACGGCGGCGTCCGGATTCTGCTCTTTCAGCTCGCGCAGGGCGCGGGCCTTGAACTCGTCGTGGACGATGCAGTGGCCCTGCCAGCGCAGCATCTGCGCCCCGGTCTTCTTCTCGATATAGGCGCCCAGATGGCGATCCGGGCCCCAGATGATCTTGTGACCCAGACTGTCGAGGTGTTCGACGATCTCCAGCGCAATGCTGGAGGTCACCACCCAGTCAGCCCGCGCTTTGACCGCAGCCGATGTATTGGCGTAGACCACCACGGTATGGTCGGGATTGGCATCGCAGAAGGCGGAGAACTGTTCGATGGGACAGCCCAGATCGAGGGAGCATTCGGCCTCCAGAGTCGGCATCAGCACCCGCTTGTGGGGGCTCAGGATCTTGGAGGTCTCGCCCATGAAACGTACCCCGGCGACGATCAGGGTCTGCGCCTCGTGATCGCGACCAAAGCGGGCCATCTCCAGCGAGTCACCGACGAAACCGCCGGTGGCTTCGGCCAGCGCCTGGATCTCGGGATCCGTGTAGTAGTGGGCGACCAGTACCGCTTTGCGCTCCTTGAGCAGCGCCTTGATTTCTGTGGTCAAGGTCGTTCTCTGCTCGGCACTCAGGGGAAGAGGTTTGGCCGGAAAGGGGTAGTCCATCGCGACTACCGGCGGGACACTGCTCAGTGCATTGCTCATTGCGACTGTTCCATCAACGCTCGGGAAGGCAAAAATTATAACCAGAAGCCTGCCACAAACCCATCAACAAATCGGGTGAAGCGCAAGTGGGCGAATATACTCAAGTAATTCGTTGTTATTCTGCCATAAGGAGTTGTCGCATGAAGCAACGTTCCCTCAAGTTCAAGTTGTTGTGCCTTACCATGGGGCTCTTTCTGCTGACCGGGCTGGCCATGACCCTGTTGCAATCGGCCTCTTTCAGCTCCCTTCGCAACATGGTGATGACCCAGACCAGCGATGCACTGGAAGAGGAGGTCTCCCGCAGCCTGCAGTATCAGGCAGAGCGCTATGCCATCCAGATTGCCTCGCTGATGCAGAACTCCTACCAAATCCCCCTGACCGTGACCGCCCAGATTGAAGCCGGGATGGTCAAACCGGAACTGCGCTTGTCGCGGCCCCAAGTGGAGTCTCTGCTCGGCAGCAGCCTGCAGCAGGCGAGCGGGATCAGCTCCATTTATGCCCAGTTTGAACCGGATGGCTATGATGGCGAGGATGGCAACTGGCTGGGCGGGGCCAGCCACTCGGTGGCAAGCAAGGGGAGTCTGGAGGTCTATTTCACCAAGGATCAGGGAGGGGCCGTCGCCCAGCAAGCGGTGGACGCCGCTGCCAGCGAGGCCAAGTTTGATACCTCCCTCAACGAGTTCGGCATTCGCAACAGCGAGTGGTATCTCTGTGGCCGCGATACCCGCCAGCCCTGCCTGATGGAGCCCTACCTCTACGAAATCAGCCCGGGCAACAAGATGCTGATGACCAGCCTGACGGTGCCCGTGCTGCGTGACGGCAAGTTTGTCGGGCTGGCCGGAGTGGATATGAACCTGCCCATCTTCCAGCAACTAGCTGAAAACCTTGGCAAGAGCCTCTATGACAACAAGGCGGATGTGACTCTGGTCAGCAAGATGGGGCTGATTGTGGGCAGCAACCGCTATGCCGACAAGCTGGGCCGTCCACTCAAGGAGGTGGGCCTGACCCTGCCTGACGGTCAGCCGGTCAGCAGCGACAGTGACTTCATTCTTCATCAGCCCATCCGGGTTGAGGCAGCCAATACCCAGTGGTGGTTGATGATCAAGGTGCCCAAGGCGCTGGCGCTCGGCAAGGCGCACGCCATCAGCAATGAACTGGGCACCCTGCTGGTGGATGCCCAGCGGCAGCAGATCATCGCCATGGGCGGGATTACCCTGTTGGTGCTGGGGCTGCTGGTCTGGTTTATCCAGACCATCACAGCGCCACTTTCTCTTATCAGCCGCCATGTGGGCCATCTCTCCAGCAACGAGGGGGACCTGACCCAGCAGATGGAGATCGACACCCATCAGGAGCTGATCGATCTGGGTTCTCAGCTCAATGCCTTCCTCGGCAAGCTGCGGGGCATGGTGCAAATGAGCAAGGGGATTGGTCAGCAGGTCTACCAGCAGGCGCGGGAGATGAAACATACCGCCGACACCATGCGCAGTAGTCTGGACGAGCAGAATCTGGAGCTGGAGAGCGTGGTGAGCGCCATGCATCAGATGAGCACCACGGCAGTCAGCGTGGCGGGTTATGCCGAGCAGGCGGCGCAGGAGTCGGAAGCGGCGACCCACCACATCAATACCGCCCAGCAGACCCTCAGCAATGCTCGCAACGAGATCCATACTCTGGTCGGCGATATGCATGAGGCGGATAAAGCGGTGGCGCTGGTGGCCCAGCGCAGCACCAATATCAGCCGGATCCTCGATGTGATCCGTGCCATTGCCGAGCAGACCAATCTGCTGGCCCTCAATGCCGCCATCGAAGCGGCACGTGCGGGTGATATGGGCCGTGGCTTTGCTGTGGTGGCGGATGAGGTAAGGGCGCTGGCCAACAAGACCCGTGAATCGACCGACGAGATCGGCCAGCTGATTGGTAGCCTGCAAACAGAGGTGAGCAGCAGTCAACGTCTGATGAATACCGGCATCGAGCGCTCCACCACCACGGTGCAGGGCACCGAGCAGGCGTTCGAGGCGCTCAATCGGGTAGTGGCCCAGATCCAGCAGATCCACGACCACATCAGTCAGGTGGCTACCGCCGCCGAGCAGCAGAGCGCCGTCAGTGACGATATCAACAAGAATTTGATGCGGATTGGTGATACCGCCAACGTGATCGGGCAGGAGGCCAGCTCCAGCCATCAACTGAGCGAGGCGCTGGAGCAAGCGGCCACGGCGCTCGCCAGTCAGCTCGATCGGCTGCGTACCTGAGTGGCAGCCAGAGAGACAAAAGCCCGCGAGCGATCGCGGGCTTTTTTATGACTCGACGGCAGAGTTGCGTCAGTTGCGGGGTTCAACCAGCAGGATGTGGGAGTCGGCCCCCACTACCCTGACCTTGCTGCCCGCAGGCAGCGACTCGTCACAGCGCACCGTCCAGACTGTATCGTCCAGATGCACCCGACTGGTACCTTGGGTGACGTCATCCAGCAGGGTCAGCTCGCGGCCCATATAGCTCTGCATCCGCTCGTTGATGGTGCTGGCGGCATCCTGACCCGAGTTGTCGCGCTGGTGCTGCCAGCGCCACCAGGCCCAGGTGGTGAGCAGGGATTGCACCGCAAACAGCAGCAACTGCGCCTGCCAGCCGAAGGGCCAGATCAGCAGCAGTAGCCCCACTTCCAGCGCAGCGATGCCGGTCCAGAGCAAAAAGCCCACAGAGCCGAGCACCTCGATGGCCAGCAGAATGAAGCCGAGTCCCAGCCAGTGCCAGTGGGTCAGCCCCTCTAACAGGGCTGTCATGACTTGCTGCCCTTGCCATCTTTGTTGAACAGCTCGGCCATGCCAGCCACAGAGCCAATCAGGCTGCCCGCTTCCAGCGGCATCATGATGATCTTGCTGTTGGGGCCTTCACCGATGCGGGCCAGTGCCTCGGTATATTTCTGGGCCACGAAGTAGTTGATGGCCTGCAGATCTCCGGCGGCGATGGCTTGAGAGACCATATGGGTCGCCTTGGCTTCCGCCTCGGCAGCCCGCTCCCGCGCTTCTGCGGCGAGGAAGGCGGCCTGACGCTCACCTTCGGCTTTGAGGATCTGGGACTGCTTCTCGCCTTCCGCTTTCAGGATTTTGGACTGGCGCACCCCTTCGGCTTCCAGTACCTCGGCCCGCTTCTGGCGCTCGGCCTTCATCTGGGCGTTCATCGCTTCGACCAGTGCCAGCGGCGGGCGCACATCTTTAATCTCGATGCGGGTCACCTTGATACCCCAGGGGGCGGTGGCGGCATCCATGGTGCGCAGCAGTTTCTCGTTGATGGTGTCGCGCTGGGAGAGCATCTCGTCCAGCTCCATGGCGCCGAGCACGGTCCGCATATTGGTCATGGTGAGATTGCGGATGGCGCTGGTGAGATCGTTGACCTCATAACCCGCTTTGCGGGCATCCACCACCTGCACAAAGCTGATGGCGTCGATGGTGACGTTGGCGTTGTCGCGGGAGATCACCTCTTGTGCCGGGATGTCCAGCACCTGCTCCATCATGATGATCTTGTGGCCGACCCGATCCACGTAGGGGATCAGCAGGTTGAGACCCGGGGTCAGGGTGCGGGTGTAGCGGCCGAAGCGCTCCACCGTCCAGTTGTAGCCCTGGGGCACTATCTTGATGCCCGCACTCAGGGTGGCGAGCACCAGGAACACGAAAATCCCTAGCACAATCAATGATTCATTCATCATTTAGCTCCTTATGAAACACAGTCCCTAGCCTATGGTGTGGCGTCAGGTACCACAAGTGACTTTGTACGCCTTTGTCATGAATTGGCTTTTCTAATTACAAAAACGCATTAAAAAGCATTTTTTATTATTTTGAGGGATAAGCTGCCCTGCCTATAGTCGCCCCATATTAGTCGTGTTCCGAGGGATGGGCCGAAATGGATTATTTACCTATGTTTGCCAAGTTGGAAGGCCGCCCGGTACTGCTGGTGGGCGGGGGCGAGGTTGCCCTGCGCAAGGCGCGCCTGCTGCTGGCGGCCGGTGCCCGGCTGACCCTGGTCTCCCCGGAGCTTGAACCGGAATTTGCGGAATTCACCGGTCGTTTCACCCATCTTGCGGAGCGCTTCACCCCGGCCCATCTGGCAGGCCAGATTTTGGTAGTGGCGGCGACCGACAACCTCGAAGTCAACGCACTGGTTTATCAAAGTGCCAACCAGCTGGGGCTGTTCGTCAACGTGGTGGATGACCCCAAACGCTCCAGCTTTATCTTCCCCTCGATCATTGATCGCTCGCCGCTGATGGTGGCGGTCTCCAGCGGCGGCAAGGCGCCGGTGCTGGTACGCCTGCTGCGCGAACGGCTGGAGAGCCTGCTGCCGCGCCATCTTGGCGGGCTGACCGAGCTCTCCGGCCGGGTGCGTGACAAGGCCAAGCGGGTGCTCTCCTCGATTTCCGATCGTCGCCGCTTCTGGGAGCGGGCCTTTGCCTCCAACACCCTCGCCAGTCTGATTGAAAAAGAGGATTGGCAAGGTGCCGAACAGTGGCTGAGCGATGGCCTCGACCATGCGAAAAGCGAAGTGGGCGAGGTGGTGCTGGTCGGCGCGGGCCCCGGCGATCCGGGCCTGTTGACCCTCAAGGCGCTGCAACAGATTCAACAGGCTGAAGTGGTGCTCTACGACCAGCTGGTCTCCGCCGAGATCCTCGATCTGGTGCGCCGCGATGCCACTCTGGTGTCGGTCGGCAAGAAGGCGGGTGCCCACAGCGTGCCGCAGGAGGAGACCAATCGCCTGCTGGTGGAATACGCCAAGGCGGGCAACCGGGTAGTGCGGCTGAAAGGGGGCGATCCCTTTATGTTTGGCCGGGGTGGCGAGGAGCTGGAAGTGCTGGCCGATGAAGGTATCCCCTTCTCGGTGGTGCCCGGCATCACGGCCGCTGCCGGTGCCACCGCCTATGCAGGTATTCCGCTGACTCACCGTGATTACGCCCAGAGCGCCGTCTTCATTACCGGCCACTGTCAGAAAGAGGGCAAGGAGCCCGACTGGCAGCAGCTCGCCGCTACCAGCCAGACCCTGGTCATCTACATGGGGCTGATGCGCTCCGAGCATATCCAGCAGCAGTTGATGGATCACGGCCGCAGCCAAGCCACCCCCATCGCCATCATCGAGCGCGGCACCACATCCCGTCAGCGGGTGCTGACCGGCACGCTGGCCGACTTGGCGGAGCTGGCCAAACAGGCGGTGAGCCCTTCGCTTATCGTCATCGGCGAAGTGGTTGCCCTGCGCGATCGGCTCGCCTGGTTTGGAGAAAAGGGCTGCGAGCAGCAGCGCGCTAACCCGGATCTCGATGGCTGTGACCTCAAGCTGGTGCAGCTGGCCTGACCGAGAAAGAGATATTTGATGCGGCTGCTGGTGCGGCCGCGCACTGAACCACCCAGCGCCCCGAGCAGGCGCATAAGCAATGACCCGAGGACCAACATGGACCGTGAAAGATTGACCCACTTGCAGCAGCTGGAAGCCGAGAGCATCCATATCATCCGCGAGGTGGCTGCCGAATTTGAAAACCCGGTGATGATGTACTCCATCGGCAAGGACTCCTCCGTCATGCTGCACCTTGCCCGCAAGGCCTTCTATCCGGGCAAGATCCCGTTCCCCTTGCTCCACGTCGACACCGACTGGAAGTTCAAGGAGATGATCAAGTTCCGCGACGAGACCGCCAAAAAGTACGGGCTGGATCTGATCGTCCACAAGAACCCAGAAGGGCTCGCCATGGGCATCAACCCCTTCGTCCACGGCAGCGGCAAGCACACCGACATCATGAAGACCGAGGCGCTCAAGCAGGCGCTCAACAAATATGGCTTCGATGCCGCCTTCGGCGGTGCCCGCCGCGACGAAGAGAAGTCCCGTGCCAAGGAGCGGGTCTACTCCTTCCGTGACAAGTCTCACCGCTGGGATCCGAAGAACCAGCGCCCCGAGCTGTGGCGCGTCTACAACAGCCAGGTCAACAAGGGGGAGAGCATTCGGGTGTTCCCGCTCTCCAACTGGACCGAGCTGGATATCTGGCAATACATCTATCTCGAGAACATCGACATAGTGCCGCTCTACTTCGCCGCTTACCGTCCGGTGGTGGAGCGCAACGGCATCAAGATCATGGTGGATGACGAGCGCATGCCGCTGACCGCCGAGGATGAGGTGAAGCAGGAGCTGGTGCGTTTCCGTACCCTCGGCTGCTACCCGCTCACCGGGGCCATCGAATCCGATGCCACCACCTTGCCGGAAATTATTGAAGAGATGCTGCTCACCACCTCGAGCGAGCGGCAAGGGCGGCTGATTGACCACGATCAGGCCGGCTCCATGGAGCAGAAGAAGCGTCAGGGATATTTCTAAGGAGTCGTCAGCATGAACAGCCATATTCAGACCGCCATCACCGAACAGGGCATTGAAGCCTATCTGCACGCCCAGCAGCACAAGAGTCTGCTGCGTTTTCTCACCTGCGGCAGCGTGGATGACGGCAAGAGCACCCTTATCGGTCGCCTGCTGCACGACTCCCAGCAGATTTATGAAGATCAGCTCAAAGCGCTGGAGTCCGACAGCCAGAAGCTCGGCACCACCGGCGAGAAGCTGGACCTGGCACTGCTGGTGGATGGCCTGCAGGCGGAGCGCGAGCAGGGCATCACCATCGACGTGGCCTACCGCTACTTCTCCACTGCCAAGCGCAAATTTATCATCTCGGATACCCCAGGCCACGAGCAGTACACCCGCAACATGGCCACCGGCGCTTCCACCTGCGATCTGGCCATCATTCTGATCGACGCCCGCAAAGGGGTGCTGGATCAGACCCGCCGCCACAGCTTTATCGCGAGCCTGCTCGGCATAAAGCAGTTCGTGGTGGCGGTCAACAAGATGGATCTGGTGGAGTTCAGCCAGGAGGTGTTCGAGCGCATCAGCGCCGATTACCGCGAGTTCGCCAAGAAGCTCAGCGTCGACACCATTCATATCGTGCCGGTCTCGGCGCTGGACGGTGACAACGTGGTCAACCCGAGCGACAAGCTGGCCTGGTATCAGGGCGAAACCCTGCTCTCCCTGCTGGAGTCTGCGGAAGTGGAGCGCGAGCTGGAGCGCCACCCGGTGCGCCTGCCGGTGCAGTATGTGAACCGCCCCAACCTCGATTTTCGCGGCTTCGCGGGGACGCTGGCCTCCGGCATCCTGCGGGTGGGCGACAAGCTGGCGGTGCTGCCGTCGGGTAAGGAGAGCACAGTCACCCGCATCGTCACCTTCGACGGGGATCTGGAGTACGCCCTGCCGGGTCAGGCCATCACAGTCACCTTCGCCGACGAGATCGACATCAGCCGCGGCGACCTGCTGGTGGATGCCGCCAACCGTCCGCAAGTGACCCAGAATGTGCTGGCCCATATCGTCTGGATGGGGGAGGAGTCCCTGCAACCGGGTCGGGTCTACGACGTCAAACTGGCCACCAAGAAGAGTCGCGGTCAGGTGGAGGCCATCCGCCACCGCATCGAGATCAACAAGCTGGACGAGCTGCCCGCCAGCGAGCTCAAGCTCAACGAGATCGGCCTGTGCGAGCTGAGCCTCACCGACCCGGTGGCGTTCGACCCGTATCAGGAGATCCGCGACACCGGCAGCTTTATCCTGATCGACCGGCTGACCAACGTCACCGTCGGCGCCGGCATGATAGTGGGAGGCTTGGCCGCGAAAGTGGCAAAAGGGCACTACAGCGAGTTCGAAATCGAGCTCAACGCGCTGGTGCGCAAGCACTTCCCGCACTGGCAAGCCCTTGCCATCGGTAACGACACAAGCAAGGAGTAAGCCCATGACCTGGCAACAATTCCTGGTGCTGGGTCTGCTGGCTGCTCTCGTGGCCCTGCTGATCCAGGGCAAACTCCGCCCGGCGCTGCTCTTCTCGGGCGCCGTGCTCATCACCTACCTGAGCGGGCTGGCGGATATCAACGCCGTGGCGGCGGGCTACACCAACAGTGCCCTGCTGACCCTGGTGCTGTTGCTGCTGGTGTCGCTGGCGGTGGAGAAGACCCGCATCATGAGCTGGTTCGCCAATCTGGTGGGCACGGGTTCATTCAACAAGGTGCTGGTGAAGGTGTGGTTCTCCACCGCCTTCCTGTCTGCCTTCGTCAACAACACCGCCGTGGTGGCCTCCATGCTGGGAGCGGTCAAACGCAACCCCAACCATGCGCCGTCACGGCTGCTGCTGCCCATGTGCTTCGCGGCCACCTTCGGCGGGGTGCTGACCCTGATCGGCACCTCCACCAACCTGATCGTCAACAGCTTCCTCATCAAGATGGGGGCGCCGCCGCTCGGCATGTTCGACTTCTTTATGGTGGGGGCGGGCACCCTGCTGACCGGTCTGATGGCCGTGCTGCTGTTTGCCCGCCACCTGCCGGTGCAGGATACCGAGATGAGCCGCGAATCCGGCTACTTTCTCGAAGCCAAGGTGGGCGCCGGTTCGCCGCTGGCGGGGCGCAGCGTCAAGGAGAACGGCCTGCGCAGCCTGAAAAGCCTCTATCTGGCGGAAATCATTCGCGGCGATCAGGTGATCTGCCCGGTGCAGCCGGAACACGAGCTGCACGAAGGGGACGTACTGCTCTTTTGCGGCGATGTGGAGAGCGTCGGTGTATTGCAGGAGATGAAGGGGCTGGATCTCTACGGCCAGCACCGCCTCAACGGCCAGCATCTGGTGGAGGTGATCGTCAGCCACAGCTCGCGGCTGGTGGGTCAGACCATCAAGGATGCCGAATTTCGCACCCACTTCGATGCGGTGGTGCTGGCGGTGCGCCGTGGCGAAACCCAGCTCACCGGTGGCCTTGGCCAGATTGAGCTGCATGCCGGTGATACCCTGCTGCTGGCCCCCGGCCCCCAGTTTGCCCGCAACAAATCGCTGGGGCGGGAGTTTGTGCTGGTGAGCGGGCTGGAAGCCTCCACCCGCCTCGATGGCAAGCGCAGCGCCGCCGTGGTGCTGGGGTTTCTCGGGGTGCTGGCGCTCTCGGTGTTTGATCTGGTGCCGCTGTTCAAGGGCTTGCTGTTGATGCTGGTGGCGCTGCTGCTCACCCGCATTCTGACTCTGGATGAGATCCGCCGCCGCTTTCCGCTGGATATCTGGCTGGTGGTGGGTGGGGCACTCGCCATCGCCGATCAGCTGGAAAAGAGCGGACTGGCCAAGCTTATCGCCGACTGGCTGATGGGGGAGTTCAACGGTGCCAGCCCCATCATCGCCTTTATCGGTATCTATGTTTTTACCCTGGTGCTGACCGAACTGATGAGCAACAACGCGGCGGCCGCGCTGGCCTTCCCTATGGGTTACCAGCTGGCGCTCAGCATGGATGTCTCGACCATGCCGTTTATTCTTGCGGTGCTGTTCGGGGCCAGCTCCAGCTTTATCCTGCCCTACGGCTACCAGACCAACCTGATGGTCTATGCCGCGGGCAACTACAAGATGCCGGACTACCTCAAGCTGGCCCTGCCGGTCTCGCTGGCCTATAGCCTCGGGGTGATTGTGATGGTGCCCCTGCTGTTTCCGTTTTAAGGCGTGAGCGCCAATCAAGGCGTGTTGGGTGAGCAATACCATGGCATCAGCACGTTGTCGGCGGATAGTCCGAGGCGGCTCCCAGTGATGCCGGACCGTTTAAGTTTTGAGGCGTAAGTGCCAAGCAAGGAGTGTTGGATGAGCAATGCCATGGCACCAGCACGTTGTCGGCTGATAGTCCGAGGCGGCTCCCAGTGGTGCCGGACAGTTTAAGTTTTGAGGCATAAGTGCCAATCAAGGAGTGTGGGATGAGCAATATCGTGTGGCACAAGCATGCCGTCGACAAACAGAGCCGGGCCGAGCTTAAAGGGCAAAAACCGCTGGTGATCTGGTTTACCGGGCTCTCGGGGGCAGGCAAATCCACCCTGGCGGGGGCGCTGGAACAGGCGCTGGCCGCTGAGGGCAAGCACACCTATCTGCTGGATGGGGATAATGTGCGCCACGGCCTCTGTGGCGATCTCGGTTTCGATGATGCAGCCCGTCAGGAGAATATCCGCCGGGTCGGCGAGGTGGCAAAACTGATGGTGGATGCGGGCCTTATCGTACTCACCGCCTTTATCTCGCCATTTCGTGCCGAGCGGGCGCTGGTGCGCAGTCTCTTGGGTGAAGGGGAGTTTGTCGAAGTCTTTGTCGATGCGCCGCTTGCCATCTGTGAAGAGCGTGACCCCAAGGGGCTCTATAAAAAAGCGCGGGCAGGGGAAATTCGCAACTTTACCGGTATCGACTCCGCCTACGAGGCACCGGAAAGTCCGGAAATTCATCTGCTTAACGCCGGTAAACCGGTGGCGGAGCTGGTGGAGGAGTTGTTGGCTGCATTGAGGTTACGAGAGTTAATAGATTGAGGTTTATTGTCTGGTCCGAATATTGATAAACAAGGGGGGCATTGCCCTCCCTTGTTTAGTTCAGCTATTTATATTGATTATGACAAGCGTTTGAAATATAGATAGAATATCAGTAAATCATTGTACCGCTCACCATGCACAGACCTTATATTTCAGTTGTTATGCATTTTTGAAATAGAATGGTCGAGTTAGCTTCAACTTAATGCTTTTCTTATGAAGTAGCAATCAACAGAGTTAAACGATTTGTAAGTCTTAGCTAGTTTTTTCATCTCTAGGCATAAGTCTTCTATTTCCAGCTCAGACAGCTGTAAAGTTTTAACCTTATCAAGAGTTTCAATAGGCACGCCCATTTCCTCTAATGCGGTGAAGTTTGTTGGTAGGTTTGAGTTTTCAAACTTATGGATTAAATATCCATAATCAGCTTCCTTAGCTATTCCTAAAGAATATAATTCGAAGTTTATTAAATCTTGATACAATGAAAGGGCTCTAGGTATATTGTGCTTGAATATATTCCTGCATATCTTTAGCTCTATATCTATTTTTTTAGATTGCATATCTTCATAGACATTCTTACTTATATAGTCAATTCTTTTTTCTATGTATTCAGAGTGGCTGTTTGCAAAGACATACCACATAATTCTATTCTTTAAGTCATCGTTATCATCATAGTGAAGATTAAGTCTCATTAATGAGTGATATTCTACCTTTTTAATTAACTTTGTTATTAAGTCAAAGAAAACTGAATTTGATTTAGCTGGATTTGTCAGTATCCCTAGTTCTTGAGCGGATAGTTCGTTAAGAGCCTCATAGGCTTTTTCAATAACTTCAATGTCATATGATGTATGTGATCTTATGATTTCCATAGGGATATCTGACTTTACAGCATATAAACGTATTCGTTCTTCCGCTATAGAAGATAGGTGTTCATCTTGAATGCCAGCTAGAAGGTTTATTGGAGTGTTATCATCCATATTACCAAGAGGGAGATCTACAATTTTGGGATCGTTTTCATCTTTTGGTAAAGCCTCCAAGCAAAAAACATTACCTATCAAGTGTTGATTCATTCTACCAGCACGACCAGAAATGTTTTTATGTGTAAAATTATCAACAAGGTACTTAGAACGCTTGTTGTCATAAATAATTACATTCTGAGCAACAGTATTTACACCTTCTATAATTGTACTTGTGCAAAGCAAAATTGATATTTTACCTGAGTTAAATAAGTCCAAACTCAACTGTTGTAATGCTCTGGGTAATGTCCCGTGATGTATAGCAATCCCCCGTCTTAGCGCCTTAAAATAAATCCAGTTTTTACTATAGTTTGACTTTATCCACTCGACAATATCTGAAACTACATCCTCGGAAACATAGTAAAATAAATTTTCTATCTCAAGCAATTTTTCGGCAAGATCACTTATGGAGTTCTGAGACATACAATATATAATGGTTTGCCCTTTATATTTCTTAATTATGTCAGTTGTCTTATCTATCTTTTCATCTATGTTTGTTGGTTTTATATTGAAGCAATATAGATTCACAGCCACCGTTTTAAAATCCGTTGGAATGAATATAAAGTCCTTTGAAATGTTTTCTAGACCCCTAACTTCATCAATGTATGGCCCAATTAAATAGAATTGCTTTGAGTTTGTTAGAAGTTTACTCATTGCAATATTAAGTGCTATAGAACGGTTTTTTTCCTCTTTGCCAAATGCAAGCTTGTAAAACTCATCTATGACAAAAAGATCTATGTTCTTTATATCATTCCTCTCATTAACTCGCTCCTGAGTCAATACATATACAGCTTTATTTGAAGAAAGTTCTTGGGTGTTGTGATATATTATTTGATAAGTGTCTTTGAATTTATGTTGAATTCGTCTTCTGGTTTCGTCTATTAGTGCTATTGTAGGGACAACGATAACTATCTTATTAAATTTGCCGGTATATAATATTGAGTCTATGATCGCACTTTTACCCATGCTGGTCGGTGCACTCAATACAACATTCCTCTTTTCAAGAAGATAGTTAAAAACTCTTGCTTGTAATGTATGGAATATAAATCCATCACCATCTTTACTCTTATAAAGATTAATGGCTAGCTCAGTATTTGAATCTATTTTTTTAAAGTATTTGTTGATATAAGGATATAGCCCAGATTTCCTTACCATTTCTAATAATAATTTTTCTCGGTCTGAGAATAAATGTTTTTTGTCCAGAGCTCGTATCACCAATTCACGCCCTAAACTATTGCTTATTGGGTTGGATAGATATTCATTGGTTTTTTTTAAATATCCGAAAGGGGATATTTCATTATTTTCAACCTTGTCAATCAGGGTTGCTATATTTGTATTCATTTCCCCTCCAAGCAGCAGCTGACGGAGTCTATCAATCTTTCTATTTTGGGTACTGGATATAAATAAACTTCGATATTCATTTTTGAATAAAAGGAATTTTGTTCCAATAGTGTTTCAATCAAATCGATGAATTTATTTTTTATTTCAGCGTTCAGTTCATGCTCATACCCATCATCCATATTTGATTTATTACATGTTAAATTGTGTGAGTTAAATCCGATAAAAAATATAAACTTAATTCTATCTAAATGTTCATCCAATGAACTATTAGCATCTAGAATCTCATCTATATCATGAGTAATAAGATATGAATCATCTTTGATTTCTAGGATTTTGTCCTTTTTGGTATCGAAAGACTCTTGTTCTAAAAGAGTTTCGAATTCACTTACTATCCTGTCAATGTCTGCTTTTTCTAATTTTGGTATGAAATAATTAAATCCCATTACTAAAATGTCTGGTGAATGACGATTGATAACGATATGTACATTTGAGAATGTTGTATTTTCATCATCATCTATATGCAAGTGCGCTGGAATTGGTTGACTTTCATATGTAGTACGAATAATTGAGTGTAAGAGAACCTGTGGAATTAATGAAATAAGTTCTTTGCTGCTTTGCAACTTCATTTTTGAGTAGGATGCCAGTTTCTGCTCAAGGTTTGTTGCAGTGTTATCTGCGAGCTCTCTCGGCCGTAAAAGAACCTCTGGTAGCCATTTTTTAATTCCTTTTGCGATCTTGTCATATGTATACATTTGAAGGTGATATTTTCCTTCAACTCCTACACATAACTTTTCTTGGTCATGAGCTCGATAATCTTCTTTCGACTCAAAAAACTTTGAGAGGATAGGGGATTCATTTTGTTTGTAAACCTTGGAGAAATTATAGCTTTCCTTCGAGTAGAAATTTAGCTGTTTTTCAAACCAATCAAGGAAGTCTTCTCTGAAGTACGTCTTTTTATCAGCAGAAGACAACACAATTGATGTTGCACTTTTCTCGATTAAGGCAACAAGTAAATCATTTAATATCTTCTCTGGGTCTGAAGAAGGATTTATTTGTAAACGAAAATCATCAAACGCACTTCTAATGATCATGAGTTTGCATTCTGACTTTATATATTCAACTTGTGCAATATACATCCAAGTCGTGTTATCTAACCAGTATTCGACATCCCTACCATTCGGACTATGAAAATCTTTAACCCTTTTTTTTAGTGATATCAGTAAAGAATTTCTTTTATCTTCATCCTCTCGGTCTTCAAAAGAAATGGTAAGATATTTTAGAGTGCTGTTAACATCTATCGGTGTAACAATTCTAAATCTCGGAGATAAAATATTGGTGTCACAGCTAATAGATTTGTGTAGTATTGAATCTGTATTTTTTATCTGCCTGGTCTTTCCTGTCACTGACTGTTTAGTTACTTTCGTAAGTTCATCTAAGTTCCACTTATTAGTAACATTAGTTGTTTTTACTTGGATATATTCAATGTAGTTTGAATATATAAGATCAATATCATCGCTAACTTCACAGCGAACGGCCTTTAGGTGTTTATCTTTGAGCATGTGTAGAGCTAGGTATGCGGCGATATAATCCTGATAAAGAAAGCCCTTCTTAGCGCCGATACCACCACTGTCATTCTTTTTCATTTTTGTCTCTTTTGATAACTAAATCACTGAGGTATATTTTAGAGGGCATACGATAAACTATGTCACGTTTCAGAATAACTAATAGATAAATGTTGTTGTGTTAATGCTTATAATAAGTCAGCATATTCAAACAATGATAGCAACTAATTTTCATGCTTTATGAATAAGTCAAGAATAAATAATGTTGTGATAGTCATCATTTTTAATAGCGCACGACAGTCTTAACTTGATTATATATATTCAGATAACGCTACCGCCCCTGAATTACAGCTTCCAGTCTGCTGCTTGTTACCTGCGTTTTGGCACTAGCTTGGCTCATGGCTGACTCCTGCAAGAGGTTGCCAAGCGGCTATGTTACCGAACGGGGCTCAGGTGAAAAGCGCAAGCGGGCCGTTTCCTGAGCAAGATCAATAAATTAATCATTAATGGGTTTAAATGTGGTCACCCAACCGCTTGGGCCCATTAGCGCAGAGGGAAATCGGACAGTGAAGCGGGAGTGTCGCCATCTTGTTGGCGGGCATTAAAAAACCCTATGGGCCCAAAGGCCCATAGGGTTTTTCTGCGGTGATTGTTTGGGTAGTGGTTATCTGGCTTGGCGTACCGGCACGGCGCGGGTGGTGGCCACTTCGTAGCGGCTCTGGGTTGCCGGAGCCCCTTTCTGGAACTGGCGAACCAGCCGGTCGAGATCGCTTAACTGGTTTACCAGCTGGGTGATACCGTGCACGGCGTGCTGGCTGCCAACGCTGGAGTCATCGGCCAGGGTCTTGATGCTGAGCACGTTGCGGTTGATCTCGGCGGTAACGTGGGACTGCTCCTGCACCGCCTGGGCAATCTGGCTGCTGCCGGAGGCGACCTGCTGCAGCATATCGTTGATCTGCTGGAGTATGGTGCCGGTCGCGGTGGCCTTCTGCTGGCAACTGTCGGCAAGTTGGCAGCCCTTCTCCATCGCTTGCTCAGCCTCGCCAGAGCTGTTTTGCAGCTCGGTGATCATCTTCTGGATTTCGCTGGTCGAGGATTGGGTCTTGATGGCGAGCGAGCGGATCTCGTCGGCGACCACCGAGAAGCCGCGGCCCGCTTCGCCAGCCCGTGCCGCTTCGATGGCAGCGTTGAGGGCCAGCAGGTTGGTCTGGTTGGCGATGTTGTTGATCACATCGAGGATGCCGTCGATATCGCGGCAGTGGCCGACCAGCGCACTGATCACGCTCTTGGAGGTGGTCAGCTCGCTGTTCATGCCCGCCACGGCAGCCACGGTTTCGGCCACGCTACTGTTGCCGCTCTTGAACAGCACGGCCGTTTCATCCAGCAGGCTGGAGGAGTCAGTCGAGCTTTGTGACACCTCGCGAATGGATTCCGACATTTCGGTCACGGCGGTCGCTACCTGATTGGTTTCGGCCTGCTGCTGTTGCAGGTTGTCGGTGATGGATTCGGCGTTGCGCAGATCCCCTTCGGCGGCCTGCAGGATCTTGCTGCAAGTCTGCTGGGTGCGGGCCAGCACGGCGTTGAACTCGGCCTGATTCATCACCATCGAGAGTTCGATGGCGGCGATGTTGTCCACCTTGTTGGTGTAGAGCAGCTGCATCAGCGGGTTGTCAAAGCGGCTGCGGGCCATCTTGTTGAGCTTGCCGAGGCGGCGGGAGAGGGCATTCAGGGTGATGGCCGCTATCGCCAGCGGCAGGGCGACCAGCGCCAGTTGCCAGTTCATGTCGTGGTTGTAGCCCAGGGCAAACATGGCGAGCAGGCTCAGCAGCAGACAGAGGTTGATGGTCAGGGTATGGGAGAAGGTGGGCAACTTGAGCGCCAGCGGCAGCTTGTTGTTGCGAAGGTCGGCATAGACCTTCTCGGCCCGCTGTTTGATCTCCTCGCTCGGGGCGGTGCGCACCGACTGATACTCCACGACCCGGCCGCTGGCATCCTTGATGGGGGTGACAAAGGCGCTGACCCAGTAGTGATCGCCACTCTTGCAGCGATTTTTCACCGGCCCCATCCAGCTCTTGCCTTCGCGGATATGGTTCCACAGATCGGCAAAGGCCTGTTTCGGCATATCCGGGTGGCGCACCAGATTGTGGTGTTCTCCCTTCAGCTCGTCGAGCGAGAAGCCTGCAATATCGCAGAACTCATCGTTGGCGTAGGTGATGCGGCTCTCCAGATCAGTGGTGGAGATGAGGCTCTGGTGGTCTGGATAGAGACGTTCTCTTTGGGTAACCGGTTGATTGATTCTCATGGCCTTACTCCCGAGCTGTGATGGTCAGATTTTGATCTGCATCAAGACATCTGCAAGGGGTGGGCCAGCTGGCAAAAGCTAATGATTGATATGTTATTAGTGCCATTTTGGCAGGAAAAGATCGTTGCTGTTTGCAATATGCAACGGAGCAGACGGGGTGTGCCTCTGCGGCATCTGCAATTTGCAACCTATTCTGGTCAAGCCCATGAGCTGGGAGTCAGAAGCTGGATGCGAAGGATCCATGAACCGACGGGGCATCCGCTGCCCCGCCAGAGATCAGGGGAGAGGGTCGGGAGCGGGTGAGGAGGGGGCGCTGACGAGCTGCATCACTTCAATCAGGATACCCTGCACCAGCACGGTTTTCAGATCCTGCAGGTACTCCTCCAGCGGCGACTCTTGCAGCAACTGGGCGAGCTCGTTGCCCACCGGGGTGAGGCGGTAGTAGAGCAGGGTGATGTTGTTCTGCTTGCACTGCAGCCGCCAGCGCTGGTTGCCGAACTCCAGCTCGACCCCATCGGCGGGCAGCGGGCCTGACTCCAGCTCGGCGCGATGCAGCAGCCCCAGCTCGAACAGTTGCAGCAGGGCGTTGTAGGGCAGTCGGTATTTGCCAAGACCAAGGCGCGTTGCTTTGGCGCGACTCAGCAGGGTGGCCCCCTTGTGCAGCCCCAGCAGCAGTCGCTGCTCGTCGCTGCCGGTGTAGTGGCAAGTCAGTGAACAGATGCGCTGAAACAGCTGTGCCTCGCGCTGGGTCATCTCTTTGAGGGTGGCGAGCGCCCGGATGGAGAAGCGGCCCGGGGTGGCTACTTCCAGCGCGAAGATCCGCCCCCACAGCTGCTGCATCGGCACCATGCTGATATCTTCCGCCAGTTGCAGAAAGCGGGTCAGCCAGTCGCTGTCCATCTCGCCGCCAGCTGCGGTCTCTTCGCAGTGACGGGAGGCCATCACCATGATGGCTTCCAGATTGCGCTGGCGGGCGGCCTGATCCGCCAGATGACGAAAGGTGGCGCGCTGTTCGAAGGTGCTGTCTGTGTTGCGGGTGAGCATGCCGTCGATGCCGCGACTGCGGGCCAGACGAAGGGTCTGCTCCTGGCTGCTCAGGATCGAACTCTCTTTTTTCGGGGGGGGGAGGTCTGCCATGCTGACTCCATTCGCACAGGTTCTGGAGCTGAATGTTACTCCAACCGGGATGCCAAGATAACAAAGCGGCCTCCGTGGAGGCCGCTTTTTTTGCAACGGGAGGATTACTCCTCGTAGACGCTCACCTCGACCGCTTCCATCGAATAGGAGGCGGTGGCCATCTCGTGGCTGGAGCTGACCGTGCGCATCTTGCCCTTCACCCAGATGGCATCCCACAGGTCATCCACCGGCGCACCCTTGGGGTAGCTCACATAGATCACCTGATTGGTGGGGGGCGGCGGCACATGGATGCAGGCGCCGAAGTAGGGCACCAGCAGGAAGGCGGTGATCTTCTTGGCATCCCCTTCCAGCGGCACCACGAAGCCCGGAATGCGCACATCCTCGTTGTCCAGCTTCTTGTTCACCCCGCCCACCGGTTGCGGCACCGACATGGGATCTTCGTGATTGACCTGAGGCGGTGGTAGCAGTTTCTCTCCTTCCGGGATGAGCACATCCCAGTCGATGGTCTTGTAATCGGCGGCCAGGGCGGGCAGCACCAGCAGGCTGGCGAGCAGCGCCACAATTTTCCACTTCATCATCTGTCCTTCTGTTTCTATTTTTGGGCGTCTCGCTAGACGCGAATGCTCATGCCATCGCTCAGGCTGTAGCGGTAAGCGCGGGCAGCAGGGAGCAGGCCAATCACCATGCCTGCCAGCCACACTACCCCCAGCAACTGCCACTCGTAGGTGCTCGGCAGCCCCAGACTCAGTTGCAGGCCATAGTGGCTGAGCAGCCAGGGCGAGGCAAGCCCCTGCCCCAGATAGAGCACGGCGACCCCGAGAGCGATGCCAACCGTGGTCAGCGCCATGGCTTCCAGCGCCAGCAGCAGGAACAGGTGGGCAGGGCCCGCGCCGAGGGATCGCAAAATAGCGAGCTCCCGGCGCCGCTCGTTAAGTCCCGCCAGCAGGGTAGTCAGCATGCCGATCAGGCCCGCGACTACCACGAAACCGGCGATCACCGAGAGGGCGGTTTCCGCCACGCTCATCAGGCTCCACAGCTCCTGCAGGGCGGCGCCCGGCAGGATCGCCATCAGCGGCTCTTTGGGATAGGTGTTGACGCTGCGTTGCAGCTGGAACGCCAGGATCCGGTTGCTCAGCCCCACCATAAAGGCGGTGATGGTTTTCGGGGTGAGATCCTGCGCCAGTGCCTGCTCCGGCGTCACGTTCTTGCTGTGGCGGCCGGTATCCCACCCAAGATGGATCGCCTCTATCCCCGCCAGCGGCACATGGATGGTGCGATCAATGGGCGTGCCGGTCGGCGCCAGAATGCCCACCACCTTGAACGGCAGATTGTCGTGCTGGCTGAACGAGGTGTTGCCAGCGCCGTGGGCGATGACGATGGATTGGTCAAGGTGATAGCCGAGCTTCTCGGCCACCTGAGCGCCGAGCACCGCTTCAAACGGCGTCTCGAATGGCCGCCCCTCGCGCAGTTGTAGCGACTGCTGCTGACCGTACTTCAGGTGGGTGAAGTAGTCGCCATTGGTGCCGAGCACCCGAAATCCCTTGTGGGAGTCACCAAGGGAAAGCGGGATGATCCAGGCGACGCCCGGTTTCTGTTTGATGGCCTGATAGGAGTCCCACCCCACGTTGTTGGTGGGGTTGCCGATGCGAAACACCGAGTAGAGCAGCAGGTTAACCTGACCGGAGCGGGCGCCAACGATGAGATCGGTGCCCGAGACGGTGTTGGAGAAGCTTTCGCGGGCCTGGGTGCGCACCCGCTCCACCCCGAGTAGCAGGGTGACGCTGATGGCGACAGCCAGCAGGGTGAGCCCGGCGGTGAGGCGGCGGGCCCAGAGACTTTGCAGGGCGAGTTTTAGCATGATGCCCTCCGGTTGAGCTGTTGCAGATTTTCGACCCGCGGGAACAGGGGTTCGAGATAAGGGTCGTGACTGACGAAGATCAGGGTCGAGCCCTGCTTGTCGCACTCCTCGAACAACAGCTTGATAAAGGCGGCCCGGTTGTCGGTGTCGAGGGCCGAGGTGGGTTCGTCGGCGATCACCAATGGCGGCGAACCGATCAGCGCCCGCGCGGCGGCAACCCGCTGTTGCTGGCCAATGCTGAGGGCATGCACGGGGCGATGCAGTGCGTCGTCCGGCAGTTGCAGCTCCGCCAGCAGACGGCGCGCCTCCTGCTCCGGACTCCCTTGCAGGCGGGCCCGTTTGGCGGGCGAGAAGGTGAGGGCAGCAGTCACGTTGTCCTGCACCGAGAGAAAGGGCAGCAGATTGAACTGCTGAAAGATATAACCCAGATTGGCCGCCCGGAAGTGGTCACGGGCACGGCCAGAGAGCCGGGCCAATGGTTGGCCCAGCACCTCCAGGGTGCCGTGGTTGGCGGTCTGGATCCCGGCCAGCAACCCGAGCAGGGTCGATTTGCCGGAGCCCGACGGGCCCTTGATAAAGACCCGCTCACCCTCGCGGATGGTGAGGGCGGGCAGATCGAGTACGGCGTCGCCACCTGGCCAGGCAAAGGCCAGATCGCGGATCTCAACCACGGCTTTTTTCATGGCGTTACCAGCTCAGCTTGTTGGCGGACGGGGTCAGCTCGCCCGCGGTCTGGCCGGTGGGCAGGATCCCCTGCACGCTCAGCTTCTCAAGGCTCGGATAGACGCTGAACAGGGTTGCCTCAAGGCCGGTCAGTTTGGCTGGCGTTGCGCAGGTGTAGGTGTACATGGCGCCCATATCGGCGTGACCCGCTTCGTCATGATTATGCTGGTCTTCATGTTTGTCGCTGGCAGCCTTGTCATGGTCATGGTCATGGTCATGGTCATGGTCGTGATCATGCTCTTCTTTGGCGGCTTGCAGCTCCTGCTGGGTCAGTTTGCAGCCCGCGGCCGGGTCGAAGCGGAACAGGGTGTCAGGCTGCTGGAGGCGGGCGACCGCCTTGGCATACTGCGCCTTCTCTTCATCGCTCTTGGCGACGTGCTCGAAGCCCACCAGATCGGCAGCAGGGGCCTGCAGTTCGATCATCAGCTGGTCGCCATCGACCACCAGATTGAGGTGGCCGTGGCCATGCTCGTGGGCGCCGTGGCTGTGGCTCTCGTGTTCGTCGTGATTTGCGTGTGCGGCAAAGGTGGCTACCGCCAGCAACAGAGTAACTGCTTTCATCTTTAATCCTTTTTTCAAAACAAATAGTGAGCTTAAACAAATGGATAGATAAAAACAGAGGCGGGCGGCGCACGGATGGCATAGCTGTGAAGCGTGGCGGTATCCGCCGAGCCCTGCATGGTTGCAACGACGGGCAGAACAGAGTTTGAACCGGGGAAACAATAGGGGGTAGCCGTGATGACCTGCTTGCCATCCAGATGGAGGGCACAGACCAGGCAGTGATGGTCGTCGTGGCCGGGCAGGACAGATTCAAACTGGTGCCGGGCAAGGGCAGGCTGCAGCCATAACCAGCCCAGCAGCAAGATCCAGATTTTCAGCTTGATACGACCCATAGACCCTTATGGAAAGGGCGCCATCAGCGCCCTTTCTCTCTGACTTAGAGATGGGACTTGATGAGCCCCATCACGGTAGCAATGTTGTTGGCGTCGAGCTGGCCATCTTTGGCAAACAGCACCTTGCCCTCTTTATCCAGCAGAATGATCGCCGAGCTTTCCGGCGTCAGATCCCAGGCGTTGCGCGCCATGCCCTTGGCATCCAGCACCATGGCGGACCAGGGGAACTCTTTCTTGCTGTCCTCGGCACTGCTCTTCACGAAGCCGGAGGTGCCCCAGATGGCGTCATTGCTGTTGATGACGGTAACGGTCTGGTACTTGTCTTGCGGCAGCTTGGCGGCCTTGATCGCCTCGATCATCGGGGCGTTCAGCTCCTTGGCACTGGAGCGACCGGCAATATGCTGGATCAGGAACACCTTGCCGGTGAGCGAGGTGCTCTGCCACGGCTGGTAGCCGATATCCTTGCCATTCAGTACCAGCTCCCCCTTGTCGCTGACATTGACCAGCGGCACCGGGTTGCCATCCTTGAAGTTGTGAGCAAAGACCAGAGATGGCAGCAGCGCCAAAGTAAGTACGAGATGTTTCATCCTGATGACACTCCATTTGTTATGTTATAACGAGTTTCGGATTGAGGGAATGGGCGAGCTTCATCCTAAACTGATCGGATCTGTTTAAAAAGTGTTAAATAAGATCGCAATTCAGAAGCGTCGGCGCCCCGCCAGTCAGGTGGTTGGCTGGCAAGGGCGGCTAGGATGGCATGACATCGATAAAAATCAATGAATTGGCTGCTGGTCTGAGCTGTCTGCGTCAGTAGAGCGACTCGCTGATGAGGGGGATCTTGGCCATGGTCATCTGCTGGGCCAGCAGGGACGAGCCGGTCAGCAGCACATGGCGCTGATTGTTGATCACCACCACATCACCGGGTACGCCACTGTCTGCCGTAATGGCCAGCCAGGCAGGGGAGACGCTGCCGATGCTGATATCCGGATAGATGATGCTGAGCACATATTGCGGGGCCAGCTCCGCCAGCAGACTGGCCATCAGCAGCGCCTTCTCGTCGCTGTCGGCCTTGTTATCCTGCAACGCCTGCAGCGGCGGCGCGAAGTGATCCAGCTGCTCCGGCTGGGTGGGGATGGCGTTTAGCCACTCTTGCATCAGGCTGACGCTGGTGGCGAGATCCTTGGCGGCAAACTGCTGCGCCAGTGGCTTGAGGTGCCCTTTGAAGTGGTAGAAGAGCTGGGAGTAATCGGGGCGTACGCAAGGCAGTTTGCGATTGGCAGGATGGACGCAGGGTATCACCCTCATCTGGTAGAAGGCATCCTCCTGATACTGTTGGTAGGCTTGCCAGAATAGCAGCGACTCCATGCTGTCGTCCCGCAGGGTGAAGGCCTGCTCCAGATTGCGAAACTTGGTAGCTGTCTCGGGGCTGCTCTGATTGATCAGGTTGATGCTGTTGTAGAGCCGTGGGCTGATATAGGCGTAAAGGGTCTCCAGCGGATTGGTGAGAGAGGCCTTCAGCAGGCTCATCTCGTGGCGACTGGCGGCCATCACCTGATCGTCGGTGGTCAGCTGGAAGTGCTTGCGCTGGCCATCGGTGGATTGCCACTGCCAGCTCATGTTGATCTCGCTGGCGTTGCTTGTGGCGCCAAGGGTGGTGTAGAGAGTGAGGCTGAGCAACAGCGCGGGGGTCAGCTTCATGGTGGTGCTTCCTGCCGTGGACGATAATTAACAACTAGGTGAGCCGGCACCACTTTGGTGATGTTTCGTTTTGTGATCTGGATAACAGATTGATGTGACTTTTAATTTAATTGTGAAATTAAGTCACTCTGGAGGGGTTATGAAGCCTTGGATCATAGTGCTGTTTGGGCTGCTCAGCCTGCCAGCCATGGCGGGTCAGGTGATCGTCAACAAGGGGATGTCCGTTGCGGATATCTTTGCCCTGCGTGACCAGCTGGCGCGCGAACACGAATGGCAGGAGTGGCTGCGCTACCAGCAGGCCATCAAGTGGCTGGAGGTGTTGCCGGTCAACTGCGAGCTGATGAGCCAGCCGGGCGGCGGCTATCGCTGTGGCGGTGATTACTATCGTCCCTACCAGAAAGATGGCCGTGAAATATACATTCAGGGCAATCCTGCCGAAGAGGCGGCCGGTCTGCTGCCGCAAACACCGACAAAAAAGGCGCCATAAGGCGCCTTTTTTACAAACCGAGTGATGCTTACTTGGCAGCGTAACGCTCGGCAGAGGTTTTGATCTCGGCTTCGGCAGCGGCCTTGTCGCCCCAACCTTCCACCTTGACCCATTTGCCCGCTTCCAGCTCTTTGTAGCGCTCGAAGAAGTGCTGGATCTGGGCTTTCAGCAGTTCCGGCAGATCGTTCACATCCTGGATGTGGTCGTACTGCTTGGTCAGCTTGGAGTGTGGTACTGCAACGATCTTGGCATCTTCGCCAGATTCGTCGGTCATCTTCAGCACGCCAACCGGGCGGCAGCGAATGACGGAACCGGCCAACAGCGGGTAGGGGGTCGGAACCAGTACGTCGACGGGGTCACCATCCAGAGAGAGGGTCGCGTTCACGTAGCCGTAGTTGCACGGATAGAACATCGGGGTAGACATGAAGCGATCGACGAAAATAGCACCGCTGTCCTTGTCGACTTCGTATTTGATCGGGTCGGCATTCTGCGGGATTTCGATGATGACATAGATATCGTCGGGCAGGCTCTTGCCGGCCGGTACCAGGTTCAGGCTCATGATAATTCCTTCGTTGTTAGTATCAGGTTTGCAGGCCGATATTATAGCGATGTGATGTTAAATGACCATATTTCAGCGGCTATCGCTAACAAAGAAGGGGGATGTTTCCTGTTTGCGGCGCGTTGATGTGTGCGGGATGCAACAAAACGGCTGTTTTGATGCCCTGCCGCTGACCTTGGTCACCGGCAGGGCATGTGGAGTTGCGAGCAACGAGGGTCAGAGCGAGTAGGGGAGTCTCGATTCGTTGACCAGTCGCGACAGGGCTGTCACTACATGAGGGTCAAACTGGGTGCCGGAGCGGGACTGGATATACTCCATGGTTTGCGCCAGCGTCCAGGGTTCTTTGTAGGGGCGCTTGCTGAGCAGGGCATCGAATACATCGACCACCGCCACAATCCTCGCCGACAGGGGGATCTGCTGGCCTGCCAGCTGCTGCGGGTAGCCTTTACCATCGAAGTGCTCATGGTGGCCCCGGGCGATCTCTGCCCCCAGCGAGAGGTAGCTGGTTCCCTCCACCATTTCGCCCGCCTTGTGCAGGATATTGGCGCCGATACCGGCGTGCTGCTCCATGATGGCCCGTTCTTCCGGGTCGAAACGTCCGGGCTTGTGCAGGATATGATCCGGGGTGCCCACCTTGCCCACATCGTGCAGGATGGAAGCCATACCGATCATTTCGACAAACTCCGGAGTCAGTTGCTCCGGGTAGACCGCCATCTGCTTCAATTCGGCCACGATGGCATCCGAGAGTTTCTGCACCCGCAAGACATGCTCGCCGGTATCGGAGTCGCGAAACTCTGCCAGCGCCGCCAGCGCCACCACGGTGGCCTCCTGGGCGCGCAGCAGCTGATTGTAGAGATAGAGATTGTCGTAGGCCGCCGAGATGCGCTGACAGAAGACATCCAGCAGGTCGCACTCGAGAGGATCCAGAGGCTGGGTCGGGGTGAAGCTCAACACGAACTCGCGGCCATTCTGGGCGGCGATATAGAGGGAATCCTGAGGGTGTTCAAAGCGGTTGCAGCGCTCGTTTAACGCCTTCATGACCGACTCTTTCAGGGCAGAAAATTCATCAAGGCTCTTCTCCTCCAGCAGCGCCTCGTAGTCTCCGGTTGCCGCCAGGATCTCAAGCCCATGTTCTCCTGGGCGGCGTTCGGCACAGATGGCCCCTTCGGTGCCCACATCGAGAATGGCGCTGATCTGTTTGAGCACGCCGGAAGCAAACTCCTTGAGTGAATGGAGATGGTAGAGATCGCCCGCGCCCTCCAGAATTTTGCCGAGTCCCTGTCGGCTCTTGTCGATGGCGCTGAGGGTTTCGTAGGAGCGAAGGGAGGCGATGACGGTGGTGAAGAGTTTTTGTACCGTCAACTCGGTCTTGGTTTTGTAGTCGTTAATATCGTAATCGAGGATCACCCTTTGTTCCGGTGCCTGACCGGGCTGGCCGGTACGCAGCACGATCCGCACCAGCGAGTTGCGCATCTCGTTGCGGATCCGGTGCACCAGCCGCAAACCGGCATCTTCGGTCTCCATCACCACATCGAGCAGGATCAGGGCAATCCTGGGATTGGCCTCCAGCATGGTGGCGGCTTCAGCACCGCTGTAGGCGTTGAGCAGCTCCAGCGGGCGAGATTTGTACTGAATATTGGAGAGGGCAAGCCGGGTGGCGTGATGAATATCCGGCTCATCATCCACGATCAGCACTTGCCAGGGATTGAGTGCCTTGGGGACCACGACCTCTTCATCATCGAGTTCGATGATGTCGTCATCCAGCCAGATATCGTCCTTGTCTTGGGCACTGCTCATATCGGTTACGCCTCCGGCGCTCAATGAGTATGTGAAGAGTATGCACGATCACCTCTGTCAGGATCATCAGGATAAGCAGATATCGTGAGCTGGCACCGCCTCTTTCATCTTTACTCGAAAGGCTCAAGATAACTCTGGATCGATTTTTTCAACCAGGCCAATACTTTGCCGTGATAGGCATTTTCTGCCAGATAGACGCCATAGTCTCGCCACTGCAGGCTGAACTTGTGCTTCAGGGTCAGCAGGGTGCCTTGTCGCAGCTGGCTCTGGATAAGTGGCGAGGGGAGCACCGCCCAGCCCAGCCCATCGAGGACCGCGTTACGCATCAACTCGAAGCTGGAGAGACCTATATGCTGGCCTCCCACAGGTAGCAGGCTTTTTACAGAAAATTCATCTACATACGAGAGAGTTACCTGGGTGTGATCGGTCAGATCCTGCTGTTTGACCCGCTTCAGTCCGGCCAGCGGATGGCTGGGCGCCACCACCATCAGGGTGCGGATCGGGTTGAGCAGATCGATGTTGAGGCCGCTGCGCTCCTGATCCTCGGTAATAAGGCCAAATGCGGCATCGACGAACCCCTCTTCAACCAGCGCTGGCAGTTCAGGCGGAGAGGCAAGCACCAGCGAGATACTGGTGCCGGGAAACTGGTTGTGCAGGCTGGCCAGCATCTCGCGCCACACTTGCTCGGGGATGGCGTCATCGCGGGCAACCCGCAGCGCCACTTCGGCACCCGAGGCGTAATGTTTGCACTTCTGCTGCAAGCTGTTGGCCGCCTGTAGCAGGCGAGTGCAATCATCAAGTACCAGCTCGCCGATCTCGGTCAGGCGACTCTGATTGGCTCCTCGTTCGAAAAGTTCGACGCCAAGCTCAACTTCCAGTGCTGCGATGGAGGTGCTGACAGCGCTGCGGCTTTTGCCGAGACGACGGGCGGTGTTGGCTATAGAGCCGCTATTGGCTGACTCTACAAAGAGTTCTATCTGATATAGCTTCATGTTTTACAGACCATGGCGGAGTTTTTCACCATCACCTTAGCGTGCCGAACCAAGGCAAGGCAAACCTGTGGCGTCGGAATAATCGACGCTGAGCGATTGTCGCGAGTTGCTTCTCCCCGTTTACCATCTCTCCCGTCGAAGCAACAAAGGCATCCTATATGTTATTAAGTCGTATGTTTCTGGCCCGGCTGTTTTTGACCGGCGCCATCGTGACCGAGGTCGCCGGCACCTCCAGCATGACCATGATCCCCGAGCAGGGGGCTGGCTGGATGAATTACATCCCGATGTGGCTGTTGATCGGTTTCTCGTACTGGTTGCTGGCGAAAGCCGCCAAAACAATCTCCATTGGTATTGCGTTTGCGCTCTGGGAAGGGCTCGGGATCACCCTGATCACCATAGTGTCGGTCATGTTCCTCGGTTACGATGTGACCGTTCAGGAGCTGATTGGCCTGGCTCTCGCGATAGTGGGGATTGTTATGGTGACCATGGGGGAGACCCATGATGAGCCTGCAGACAAGTCAGTAGAAGCGGAGGCCACAGCATGAGTCCGTTTGTGATTGTATTGGGTGCCGCACTGATCGATATCGGCGCCAACATGGCCATCAACCGCTCCAAGGGTTTTCGTTACAAGGGGTGGGGCTTCCTGGGGATCATGCTGGTACTCGGCGCCTTTACCCTGCTCTCGGAAGCGGTAAGTGGTGGCCAGATTGACCTGGCTGTTGCCTACGCCACCTGGGGGGCTATCGGCATCGTCGGTACGGCGCTGGGCGGTTTGCTCTTCTTCGGTGAGCGGCTCAAGCCCATCGGCTGGGCTGGCATGATGGTGATGGCGCTGGCTGTCGTTATGCTGACTACCGCCTGATAACCTGAAGCAATAACAAAAGCCGCCCGGTTGCAACCGAGCGGCTTTTTGTTTGGCCGACAGTTTGACCGACTCAGGCTCAGCGCGGCGCTTCGTAGAGCTCCAGCGGCAGGCCGTCGGGGTCGGCGAAGAAGGTAAAGCGCTTGCCGGTCAGCTCGTCCACCCGCACTGGCTCAACATCGACTCGATGGGCATGCAGATGGGCGATGACCCGGTCAAGATCGCTGACCCGAAAGGCGAGATGGCGCAGGCCGCACGCCTCGGGGCGGGAGGGGCGCTCGGGAGGCGAGGGGAAGCTGAACAGCTCCAGCTGGCCGCCGTCCGGCAGGGCCAGATCCAGTTTCCACGACTGGCGCGCCTCGCGCAGGGTCTCGGCGATGATGGGCAGCCCCAGCACCTCGTGATAGAAGTGGCGCGATCGCTGGTAATCGCTGGCGATAATGGCAATGTGGTGAATAGCCTCAAACAACGGCTGGCTCATGATGACTCCTTGTAAGCAGGCTGGGGAGAGGGGCCGCCCGTGCAGCCCCTCTCGCGATGTCAGTTGAAGAATCCACCGAACCACTCATCCAGGGCACTGCGTGGCGTCGTACTGCCGGCACAGCTGGTCGGGGAGCCCATAGTCGAGGTCTTGGCCGGTACCTGCAGGCTGCCCGGGCAGTCGCTGGTGACGCGGGTGCCGCTGGCACGGGAGAAGTTGGCCCAGGTGATCCCCTCCGGGATCTGCAGGCTCAGGCTGTTGACGCCTCGCTGGCTCATGTAGCCGCTAAAGAGCTGCAGTGCCCCGCTTGCGCCGGTCAAGCCCGCCGGGGTGTTGTCGTCGCGCCCGACCCAGATACTGACCAGCTCGTTGTTGTCCATCCCGGTAAACCAGGAGTCGCGCAGCTCGTTGGTGGTGCCGGTCTTGGCTGCCATGGTGGCGCCGGGGAACTTGGCACTGAGGGCGCGGGCCGTGCCCTGACTCACCGTCTTGGTCATGGCGAACAGGGTCAGCCAGCTTGCTTGCTGGTCGGTGACCCGCTTGGCGGTCTGATCATGCTGATAGAGCAGGCTGCCATCCCCGTTGACTACGGCGCGAATGGCCGACAGCGGCTGGGTCAGTCCCTGATTGGCGATGGGCAGATACATCTGGTTCACCTCCAGCGGCGAGAGGGCCACTGCCCCCAGCACCAGCGACGGATAGGGCTGGATCTCCTGCTGGACTCCCAGCTTGTGCAGGGTGTCGACTACCTTCTCCAGCCCGACTTGCAGACCCAGATTGACGGTCGGTACGTTGAGGGAGCTGGCCAGCGCATCCATCAGCGGCACGCTCTGGCGGAACTTGCGATCGTAGTTCTGTGGCGTCCAGACCTGACCATCCTGACCGCGAATGCGGATCGGCTGATCTTTGAGCGGGGTCGCCAGGGTCAGACCGTTTGAGAGACCGGTGAGGTAGACCGCCGGTTTCACCAGCGAGCCGATCTGGCGGCGGGCATCCAGTGCCCGGTTGAACCCGGCGTAGCGGGGATCGCGGCCACCCACCAGCGCGACCACTTCGCCCTTGTGCCAGTCGGAGACCACCATGGCCGCCTCCAGCTTCTTCTTGCCGCGCAGTTTTTCGATATCGGCGAGGCCCGATTCGACCGCTCGCTCGGCCGCGTGCTGGGCGATGGGGTCGAGGCTGGTGAAGATCTTGAGGCCGGACTGCTTGAGCAGATCGGCGCCGAAGCGGCTCTGGATTTCCCGCTTGAGCAGTCCCATAAAGGCCGGGGTGCGGCCATAACTCATCTGGCCACGGGTGATGATGCCGAGGGGTTGGCGGCTGGCCAGTTCATACTCTGCCTGGGTCAGGCTGCCGTGATCCATCAGCAGCTTCAGCACCAGATCACGGCGGGTCTTGGCCCGCTCCGGGAAGCGCCATGGGTCGTAATAGGAGGGGCCTTTCACCAGACCGACCAGCAGGGCGACCTGATCGATATCCAGCTCGTTGACCGGAATGCCGAAGTAGAAGTAGGAGGCGAGGCCGAAACCATAGACCCCTTGCGAGAAGTTCTGCCCAAGATAGACCTCGTTGAGGTAGGACTCCAGGATCTCGTCCTTGCTGTAGCGATAGTCGATCAGCACCGCCATATAGGCTTCCTGCAGTTTTCGCCACAGGCTGCGTTCACGGGTCAGGAAGAAGTTTTTGGCCAGCTGCTGGGTCAGGGTACTGCCCCCCTGCACGGTACGACCCGCGATCAGGTTGGCGAACATGGCCCGCATGATGGCCACCGGCGAGACGCCGCCATGCTGGTAGAAGTCGCGATCTTCGGTGGTGAGCAGGGTCACCAGCAGGCTGTCGGGCACTTCGGCGATACGCACCAGCAGGCGATCTTCCCGATCTTCGGTATTGAGGCGATCGAGCAGCACCGGGTCCATCTGGGCGTAACCGAGCTGGCGCTGGTTCTCCAGCGACTGGATCCCCTCAAGGCGCGGGCCGTTGAAGGTGAGGCGCAGGCCGCGGGCTCCGTCGGCGCCGTCATAGAACTCGAACGGGCGGCGAATAAGCTCGATGCGGTTGCCGTTGATGGTGTATTCACCCGGCGTGTGAGGCTGGCGCACCTGCTTGTAGCTCAGCATGTTGAGCTCGCGCAGCATCTGGTCCCGCGACAGGCGCTGGCTGGGGTAGAGCTCCAGTGGACGGCTGTAGACCATCACCGGCAGCTGCCACTTCTCGCCATCGAAGCGCTCGCGCACCTTGGTATCGAGGTAGATGCCAAACACCACCATAAAGGCCGCCACCACCAGGGAGAGCTTGAAGCCAAGCCAGAACAGCTTGCGCCAGATGGTGCGTTTGGGCGCTGCCTTCTTGGGGGCACGCTTGCGTCGTTGGGTTGCCATAAATCCTCTTTGCTTTCCTTTCTACTTGTTATGTCGCATTCGCGAACGTCCGAGCGGGATTAACCCGTCGAACCTAGATGCCCATCTTCTTTTTGGTGACTTTGGTCGGCATCGCCTCCAGCGGATTATCCGGCCAGTAGTGGCGGGGATAGCGTCCCTTCATCTCTTTCTTCACCTGTTCGTAGGATCCTGCCCAGAAAGCGGCCAGATCGGCAGTGATCTGCAGCGGTCGCTGGGCGGGGGAGAGCAGCTCAACTACCAGCGGTACCCGGCCATCGGCCACGCAGGGGGTTGAGCCTTGCCCGAACATCTCCTGAATGCGCACCGGGATCACCGGTGCTTGCCCTGGCTGATAGCGGATCCGCACCCGGCTGCCGGTGGGCGCTGCAAAGTAACTCGGCAGCGCCTCGTCCAGCCGTTTGGGCAACGGCCAGGGCAGGGATTGGCGCAGGATGTCGCCGAGGTTGAGCTTTTTCAACTGCTCCAACCGGGTCATGCCGCTCACCGCTGGCAGCAGCCACTGTTCCAGCGTGGCCAGCAAATTTTCCTCATCCATCGCGGGCCACCCCTCATCGGGCAGCCAGTCGCGGGCGCAGCGCAGACGGGCCAGCAGCCCTTCGCTGCTCTCGTCCCACGGCAGCACATGCAGCCCCTTGCGGCGAATGCCTTGCAGCAGGCAGCGCCCTTTCTGCTCGTCAGAGAGTTCGGTCAGTGGTCGCTGGCTTAGCACCAGCTCGCCGAGCACCTGCTGGCGTTCGGCGCGCACCCGCTCTTCCCGTTCATCCCAGTCGAACCACTGGCGCTCGCTTACCAGTTCCGGCAGCAGGCGTACCAGCTCGTCCAGATCGACCGGTTCGGCGATAAAGATGCGGCTGCCGCGATCGTTTTGCCCCATCTCGATGGCGATAAGGGCCCCTTGTCCCTGACAGGGATGACCTTCTACCAGATCGCAGCTCACCCCACCACTGAGTTGATAGCGACTGCCGCTGCGCAGCTTGCCGATGCGATCCGGCCAGGCGAGGGCGCAGAGTAGCCCCAGCCACTGACCCTGCGCACTGGCAGGGCGCACACCAAGCCGTTCAAACCAGCGGGCCGCGCTCTGGCGCAGGGCACTTTGACGGCGGTGAAACAGCACAGAGAGGCGCTCCGATCCTCGCAGATCTTCTTCCTGCAACGCCACCAGATAAGCGGCATCGGCGACAATCCCTGTCAGACCTTCAGCTTCCAGCTCGCGGGCGCGCAGCAGCATGCGGGCGAGACGAGGGTGGGTACCGAAGGCCGCCATGGCACGACCAGCGGGAGTGAGTTGTTGCTCACCCTCCGGCTTCATGGCGCCAAGAGCCACCAGCAGCCGCTGGGCGCTGGCCACCGCAGCGGCGGGAGGCATATCGAGAAGCGGCAGATCTTCCACCTTTGCCCCCCACTGGGCGGCGTCCAGCAGCAGGCCGGTCAGCTCCTGAGTGAGGATGTCTGGCGGGCTCTGCTCGGCGAGCCGCTCCTGCACCTCGCTGCTCCAGAGCCGGTAGCAGATACCGGGGCCGAGGCGACCGGCGCGGCCTGCCCGCTGGGTGGCGGAGGATTTGGCTATCTGGCGGGTTTCCAGTCGGGTGACACCGCTTTTCAGATCAAAGGAGGCCCGTCGTTCCAACCCGCTGTCGATCACCACCGAAATCCCCTCAATGGTGAGGGAGGTCTCCGCCACATTGGTGGTGAGCACCAGCTTACGGCGGCCCGCAGGCGCTGGTTCGATGGCTGCCTGCTGCGCCGCCATGTCGAGGCGGCCGTAGAGTGGGGCGAGGGTCACGTCGTCCGGCAGTTTGTCTGCCAACCATTGCGCCAGTCGCTCGATCTCACCCTGTCCCGGCAGAAAGACCAGCAGGCTGCCATCTTGCTCGGCCAGCGCTTCGAGCACCACGGCGCCGACTTGCGGCTCCAGCCACTGCTGGCGATTGGCGGGGCGGTAGTGGTAGTCGATGGGGAAACCGCGCCCTTCCGAGCGAACCACAGGGGCATCCGGCAACAAGGTCTCGAGTGCCATGCCATCCAGGGTTGCGGACATCACCAGTAGCTTGAGGTCATCGCGTAATCCCTGCTGGCTCTCGATGGCGAAGGCCAATGCGGTATCGGCGTGCAGGCTGCGTTCATGGAACTCATCGAAGATGACCAGCGAAACGCCAGTAAGCTCAGGGTCTTGCTGCAACATCCGGGTCAGCACCCCTTCGGTGACGATCTCGAGCCGGGTCGCTGAGCTGGTGCGGCTCTCGCCACGCACTCGCAGGCCGATGCGCTCGCCCACCTTCTCCCCCAGCTGGCGCGCCAGAAAAGTGGCGATATTGCGCGCAGCCAGGCGCCTTGGTTCCAGCATGATGATGCGGCCGGGCAGCCGGTTCTGACGCACCAGCTCCAGCGGCAGCAGGGTCGATTTGCCTGCGCCGGGAGGCGCCTGCAGGATCACGCTGGTGTGGCTGTCGAGGGCGGCAAAGAGTTCGGGTAATACCGAAACGATGGGGAGCTGGGACAAAGCGATGAGCACCTTTTGTGGCAACCGGTAAAACGGCGCCTATTCTGCCACAGCCACCCGCACCACCGTGAGTGGATGTGCGGAGATGGTCACTCGGGCGGGAGGGTGGCGAGACATGGCCGGATGGCTGCCATAGAATGGGCCCATCCAATGAGCGTGAAAAAGGCATTATCACCACATGGCCAAACTTTTTTTTGCCCTGCCCGTCAAGGAGCTCGCCCCCGAGCTCATCGCCTGGCGCGATAAGCTGCCCTGGCCCGGTCAGCCGGTGCCACAAGCCAACCTCCACCTGACCCTGGCTTTTCTGGGTGAGGCGGACGAGTTGACCACCCGCCGCCTGATCGCCGCCGTAGAGCGTCAGCACTGTCCGCCGCTCTCCATCAGGCTGGATGAGATCGGCTGGTTCAGCCGGGCAAAGGCTGCCTGGATTGGCCCGAAGGAGTGGCCCAACGAGCTGACCGTGCTGGCTAAGGCGCTGCGCCGCCACGGCGAGAAGCTGCGCCTTGGCAATGGCGAGCAGGGTTATCGCCCCCATGTCACCCTGTCGCGCAAGGCGGGTGAGGCTCCGGCCATCCTGCCTGCCCCAAATTTTCTGCTGCAGGCCGATGAGTTCTGCCTCTATCAATCCATCTCGACTCCGGACGGGGTGCGCTACGAGCCGCTTGCCTGCTGGCCGCTGCGCGCCCGGGTAAAAGAAGACGCGCGGAGGGCTAACCCGTGATCTTTGATCCCCCCCTGCAATCGGGCCAGCTGGTGGCCCGCTACAAGCGCTTTCTGACCGATGTGCAACTCGATAACGGCGAGGTCATCACTATCCACTGCGCCAATACCGGTGCCATGACCGGTTGTGCCGATCCGGGCACCCGGGTCTGGTACTCCACCTCCGATAACCCCAAGCGCAAGCTGCCCAACAGCTGGGAGATCGCCGAGAGCCCGGCGGGCCACTTTATCTGCGTCAACACGGCGCGCGCCAATCAGATCGCCCGGGAGTTGATCGAGCAGGAGGCTATCGCTCCGCTGGCGGGGTACAGCCGGTTGCGCACCGAGGTGAAGTATGGCGAAGAGAACAGTCGCATCGATCTGTTGCTGGAAGATGACGAAAAGGGCAATTGTTACATCGAGGTAAAATCGGTCACCCTGCTCGACGAGCGGGAGGAGGCTGGCATGGGCTACTTCCCGGATGCGGTCACCGCCCGTGGTGCCAAGCATTTGCGCGAGTTGATGGCGATGAAAGCGGCGGGCCACAGGGCTGTGCTGCTCTTTATGGTGTTGCACTCAGGAATAAGCCGGATGCGCCCTGCAACCCATATAGATCCGCACTATAGTCTGCTAATTGAGCAGGCAATTGCGGCGGGGGTTGAAATTTTATGCTGTCGGCCCCATGTTGGGGTGCAAGGCATGGTGGCTCAAGGGTTTATCCCGTTTGAATCTGGTCACCTGTTACCCGAGGGGAGGGCATAAATATTGGAGTGGGTAACATTATTGGTACGGCTCGTTTGCTTACCCGTTACCCTTCTGCTATAGATGTCGCCCTCAATTTATGGATGGCACGGGTAGCGTGCTGAATTAGGAGACAGGGCATGCCAACAGGCGAAAACAGGAAATCTCTGGGCCCCCTGGCCATTGCGGGTGTCGCGCCTTACCAGGAAAAGCCGGGTGAGGAGTACATGAATGACCAACAAAAGGCGCATTTTCGCAAGATCCTGGGTGCCTGGCGCAACCAACTGATGCAGGAAGTTGATCGTACCGTCGACCATATGAAAGACGAGGCTGCCAACTTCCCGGATCCCGTGGATCGTGCCGCGCAAGAAGAAGAGTTCGCTCTTGAACTGCGTACCCGCGACCGTGAACGCAAGCTGATCAAGAAGATCGAGAAGACCTTGCAGCTGCTTGAAGACGATGATTTCGGTTACTGCGAACACTGCGGTATCGAGATCGGTATCCGTCGTCTGGAAGCCCGTCCGACTGCCGACCTCTGTGTCGATTGCAAGACGCTGGCCGAGATCAAGGAAAAACAGATGGCCGGTTGATCCCGACCCTCTGGTAAATGAAAAAGGGAGCTCGCGGGCTCCCTTTTTTATTGAGCTTTTGGCGGTCGCGCCCCAGAATGCAGCCTCAATGAATCGCTTACCCGAACAGTCATGCCAGTGAATCCCCCGTCCTCACCCCTTGCGCGCCCCTATGTCGGCCGCTTTGCCCCCTCACCCTCAGGCCCGCTTCATTTCGGTTCGCTGATCGCCGCCCTCGGCAGCTTTTTGCAGGCCAGAGCGCAGCAGGGACGCTGGCTGGTGCGCATCGAAGATATCGATCCGCCGCGGGAGATGGCGGGGGCTGCGACCCTGATCCTCAAAACCCTTGAGGCATACGGTCTTGAGTGGGATGGCGAGGTGATGTTCCAGAGCGCGCGCCACGGCCGCTATGACGAGATCATCGACCAGCTCTATCGGGCGGGGGATCTCTACTGGTGCCGTTGCACCCGGCGCGAAATCATGGCCGCGGGCGGTCTCTACAGCGGCCACTGCCGCACCCTCGGGCTTGCGGCCGAAGGTTGCGCCGCCCGGCTGCGCCAGCACCATCCGGTCTACCACTTCGATGATCGCTTGCAGGGCCATATCGCGGTCCCGGCGGCGCTCGCCGAGGAGGATTTCATTATCCGTCGCCGCGACGGGCTCTACGCCTACAACCTGGCGGTGGTGGTGGATGATATGGACAGCGGCATCACCGAGATAGTGCGCGGCGCCGATCTGCTGGAGCCCACGGTGCGCCAGATTGCCCTCTACCAGACCCTGGGTGCAGCGGTGCCCGACTGGGTGCATCTGCCGCTGGCGGTGCTGGCAGATGGCAACAAGCTCTCCAAGCAGAACCATGCGCCGGCGCTGGCGCTCGATGAGGTGCGACCGGCCCTGTGGCAGGCGCTGCACTTCCTCGGCCAGTGCCCGCCGCCCGAGCTGATGGCGAGCCGGAGCGACGAGATCATCGAATGGGGCATTGCCAACTGGCTGCTAGAACGGGTGCCAGCCAGCGAGAAGATCCCGCTCGCGGATTGCTGAGTCGACCAGGTGATTTTTGTTTGATTGAGCGTAAATTGCCGCTGTTGATTGTGATTTTATCGGGATGATCCGTTTCAAACGGGATCAATTGTCAGCACGGTTTTTCATTTGGTCAGGCGTGAGCTATGCGCAGGTAGACCGCTATTTATTGGCTCGGTTTGATTCAAATGAGCTGAAGTAGCCACATGGTTTTTCATTTGTGCAGGCGTGAGCTATGATAGGCCGCTATTTTTTGGCCTCCCGTCAATTTAGAAGTCATGAAGAGGTGTACCATTTTTTCCCAGATCGCAAACTTTTGCCGCAAGGTGCTCGGCAAGGAAGACGGCGAGCAGTCGGTGGAATCCCCCATTCCAGCCCGTGTCGCCGGTCAACGTCGTACCTTAAGCCGTGATCAGCACCCTATTTCGCGCAAAGAGATCAGCGAGAATGCACTCAAGGTGCTCTATCGCCTGAACAAAGGGGGCTATGAGGCCTACCTGGTCGGCGGCGGAGTCCGGGATCTGCTGCTCGGGAAGACGCCCAAGGATTTCGACATCGCAACCGATGCGACGCCGGAGCAGATCAAGGCGCTGTTCAGCAACTGCCGCCTGATTGGCCGTCGTTTCCGCCTGGCCCACATTGTCTTTGGTCGTGACGTGATCGAAGTGGCCACCTTCCGGGGTCACCACCATCAGGTCAATACCAGCAAACATGTGTCGGCCCAGTCTGATGAAGGCATGCTGCTGCGCGACAACGTCTACGGCACCATCGAAGAGGATGCCGAGCGCCGCGACTTTACCGTCAACGCCCTCTACTACAGCGCCAAAGATTTCACCCTGCACGATTTCGAAGGGGGTCTGGAAGATCTGGCCGAGCGCAAGCTTGAGCTGATCGGCGATCCCGAGACCCGTTATCGTGAAGATCCGGTGCGTATGCTGCGCGCCGTGCGCTTTGCCGCCAAGCTGGATATGACCATCAGCCCGCGTACCGCCGCCCCCATCAAGGAGCTGGCGCCTCTGCTGCAAGACATCCCTGCAGCCCGCCTGTTTGAGGAGACCCTCAAGCTGTTCCTGGCTGGCGACGGTCTGGCGACCTACAAGCTGCTGCGTGAGTATGGCCTGTTCCAACAGCTCTTCCCGCAAGTGGCTGTGCTGTTTACCCCGCACGGCAACTCGCCCTACGAGCAGTTTATCGAGCAGGCACTGATCGATACCGATACCCGCGTTCGTGAAGATAAACGCGTCACTCCCGCCTTCCTCTACGCCACCCTGCTGTGGGGCTGCGTCGAGGCCCGTGGTCGGGTGCTGGAGAACGAGAGCGGCCTGCCCTGGTATGACGCTTTCATGCTGGCGATCAACGAGGTGCTGGACAATCAGGTGCGGATCATCGCCGTTCCCCGCCGTTTCACCACCGATGTCCGCGACATCTGGGCACTGCAACAGCGGTTGACCCGTCGTCAGGGCAAGCATCCCGAGCGCGCCATGGAGCATCCCAAGTTCCGCGCGGCGTTCGACTTCCTGTTGCTGCGCAACCGGGTCGAGCGCGGTCTCGGCGAGCTGGCCAGCTGGTGGGAGCGCTATGTCGCCTCCAATCCGGATGTGCGCCCGCAACTGCAGCGTGAAGCGACCCGTCGCCCGGCTAGCGGTGAGCGCGGCGAGGCTCGCAGCCACGATGGCGAGAAGCGCAGCAGCAACAGCCGCAACCGCCGTCGCCCCCGTCGCCGCAAACCGAAAGTGGCCGAGTGACAACAGACGTGATGACCGAGGTCTTCATCGCCATTGGTTCCAACCTGTCTGATCCGCTGGGTCAGGCTCGTCGCGCCGTTGCCGCGTTGGCAAGGTTGCCGGAATCTGTGCTGGTGGAGGCCTCGTCGTTTTACAGCAGCCGCCCCATGGGGCCTGCTGACCAACCGGACTACGTCAATGCCGTGGCCCGGCTCAATACCCGGCTCGCGCCCCTTGCGCTGCTGGATCAATTACAAAAAATCGAGCTGGAACAGGGACGTGTGCGCAAAGATGAGCGGTGGGGGCCGAGAACTCTGGATCTCGATCTGCTGCTCTGTGGGGATCAGGTGATCAACCATGAGCGTCTGATCGTACCCCACTACGGCATGAAGGAGCGGGAGTTCGTGCTGCTGCCCCTTGCCGAAATTGCGCCTGCTCTGGTGCTGCCCTGCGGCACCCCGCTCGCCCGACTGGTTGCCCGCTGCCCGCACAATGATCTGGCCATCATTGCCCCGCGTGCAGACGTACAGGAGCCTCTATGAGCAAGATCACCACCGCCAGCCTGCTGAAGATGAAGCAGGAGGGTCAAAAGTTCACCGCCATCACCGCCTATGATGCCACCTTTGCCAAGCTGTTCGACGACGAGGGGGCCCACGTGCTGCTCATCGGCGATTCACTGGGCATGGTGCTGCAAGGGGGTCAGGATACCCTGGCGGTCAACATGGATGAGATGGTCTATCACACCCGCTGTGTGGCGCGCGGTGCCAGCAAGGCACTGGTGGTCGCCGACATGCCGTTCATGAGCTACGCCACCCCCGAGCAGACTTACCAGAACGCTGCCCGCCTGATGGCGGCCGGTGCCCGCATGGTGAAGATGGAAGGGGGCGACTGGCTCTGTGACTCCATCCGCCACCTCACCCGCAACGGGGTGCCGGTGTGCGGTCACCTCGGCCTCACTCCGCAATCCGTTCATGTCTTTGGCGGCTTCAAGGTGCAGGGGCGCGATGAGTTTCAGGCGCAGGAGATCTACCGTCAGGCCCTCGAACTGCAAGCGGCCGGTATCCAGCTGCTGGTGCTCGAGTGTGTGCCCACTGCGCTGGCCGAGCGCATCACCAAGGCGCTTCGCATCCCGGTGATCGGCATTGGTGCCGGCCCCGCGACCGATGGTCAGATTTTGGTAATGCACGATGCCTTTGGCGTCACCTCCGGCTATGTGCCCAAGTTCACCAAGAACTTCCTGGCCGAGACCGGCGATGTGCGTGCCGCCATCCGCCTCTATGTGCAGCAGGTGAGCGAGGGGAGCTTCCCCGGCCCGGAGCACTGCTTCAACTGATCCTGGCTGTTGCATGATGGGGGCTGCGGCCCCCGTCTCTGCTTGTCAGCCTCGCACAGTTAATCCGTATAGCTAATCCGTATCTTATTGATTCATCTAAAGGTGAACTGCTGATAGCCATGTTCGTGCCCCATTCCGCCCGAGTGCTACCGGTAGATGCAACCCGTCTCTCTTTTTGATTTATCGGAAGGTGAACTGCTGATGTTGGTCGTAAATAATCCCGTCGTTCTGCGTGAGCAGATAAGCCAATGGCGCCGTGAAGGGCGTGCCATCGCATTTGTGCCCACCATGGGTAACCTGCATCAGGGCCACCTGACGCTGGTGAAAGAGGCGCACAGCCACGCCGAGAAGGTGGTGGTCAGCATCTTCGTCAACCCGATGCAGTTCGACAAGGCCGAGGATCTTGCCAACTATCCGCGCACCCTGGAGCAGGATTGCGCTGCGCTGGAAGCGGCCGGCGTCGATATGGTGTTCACCCCGACCCCGGAGATCATGTATCCGCAGGGTCTGGCCAGCCAGACCTTCGTCGAGGTGCCGGGCCTCTCCAATCTGCTGGAGGGAGCGCTGCGCCCGGGTCACTTCCGCGGGGTCAGCACAGTCGTTACCAAGCTGTTCAATCTGGTACAGCCGGATGTGGCCTGCTTTGGCCAGAAGGATTACCAGCAGTTGGCGCTTATTCGAAAGATGGTGGCCGACATGGCGATGCCCATCGAGATCGTCGGTGTGCCCACCGTGCGGGCCGAAGACGGGCTGGCGCTCTCTTCGCGCAACGGCTACCTGACAGCTGCCGAGCGGGCCATCGCCCCCGAGCTGGCGCGCACCATGAACTGGATCGCCGAGCAGATTGAAGCGGGTGACCACCACCTGCCCTCCTTGGTGGCGCAGGCCAGCCAGCGTCTCGACAACGCCGGTTTTCGTACCGATGCCATCGACATCGTCGATGCCGCCACCCTCGAATCCGCCACTGACGAGAGCGCGCAGCTGGTGATCCTGATGGCTGCTTATCTTGGCAAGGCCCGCCTTATCGACAATCAAGTGGTCACGCTGCAGCAAGCCTGAGCCCGCCACAACCAGGAGGACTCCATGTCCAAGAAGGTTTACTGCATTGCCCAATTCCTGCCCAAACCCGGTCAGGAGCAGGCCCTGTTTCAGGTGCTGCAGGCGCTCGAGCCCAATACCCTGCGTGAGGATGGTTGCCTGCAATATCGGGTAACCCGCCACATCGCGAGCCCGTTTGCCGAGGGGGAAAGCTTTCCCATCGTATTCAACGAGATTTGGCAAGATATGGCGGCTTTCGAGGCGCACTGCCAGCGCGCGGAGATCAAGGCTTTCTTCGAGCGTTACTGTCTGGCGGAAGATGGTTTGGCCGCCAAGTGGAACGTCTGCGTCTATAGCGACGAACCCGAACAGTACGACGCCCCCGTAAAGAAGTAATTCCCCCGAATGCCAGCGGACGCCCCCTCGGGCGTCCGCTGCTTTTTCACGCCTGCACTCTCCTGCATTCCGGCGTTTTGTTCTGCGGCCCAGCCCGCATTTCCCTTCGTTTCTATCCACTTTCGGCCTGATGGCCGCTACAGGTATTCATGATGTTTGTCCTGATTGCATCGCTTTTTTTCTGTCTGCTCTGTTTTGCTCTCACCCGGTTGCCTACCGGTTTGCCGCTCTCGCGGAAGGTGCTTGCGGGTCTGTTGCTTGGTGCCCTGTTCGGACTGGCGCTGCAACTGGGCTGGGGCGCCGATGATGCCGGCGTTCAGCAGACCCTGGAGTGGGTCAATATCATCGGCGGCGGCTATGTCAGCCTGCTCAAGGTGGTGATGATGCCGCTGGTGTTCACCTCGATCCTCTCCGCCATCAACAAGCTGGAGCAGGCCCAGTCCCTCGGCAAGATCAGCGCCGTGCTGATCGGCTCCATGCTGACCCTGGTGATGATCGCCGGTATGGTGGGGATGACCATCACCCACCTGAGCGGTCTCACCGCAGCCGGGCTGCTGAGCCACGGTAGCGACAGCGTCACCCTGCAACAGAGCATGAGCACCATCGATAGTGCCCAGACCCTGCCTGCCCTGCTGCTCTCGCTGGTGCCCACCAACTTTGCCGCCGATATGGCGGGTAGCCGCGGTCTCTCGGTGATCGGCGTGGTGATCTTCACCGTGTTGGCCGGGGTTGCTCTGCTCCAGCTGAAGGCGGAGCATCCGCAGGCGGGGGCTCGCGCCGCCGTGGCCATCGACACCCTGCAACTGTGGGTGATGAAGATGGTGCGGGTGGTGATTGCGCTCACCCCCTATGGCGTGATGGCACTGATCGCCCGGGTGGTGGCTCACTATCCGCTGAGCGAGATCCTCAGCCTGCTCGGCTTTATTCTGGTCTGCTACGTCGCCATTCTGGCGATGTTTGCGGTGCACATGGTGATCCTGCTGCTGATCGGCCAGAACCCGCTGCACTACCTGCGGGAAGTGTGGGGCGTGCTCACCTTCGCTTTTGTCTCCCGCAGCAGCGCCGCCTCCATTCCCCTCAGCATCGAGACCCAGCAGCGCCTTGGGGTGCCCGCCAGCATCGCCAACTTTGCCGCCTCGTTCGGTGCCAACCTCGGCCAGAACGGCTGTGCCGGCATCTATCCGGCCATGATGGTGGCGATGATTGCTCCCATGCTCGGTATCAACCCGTTTGATCCCCTGTTCCTGCTGACTCTGCTGCCGGTGATTGCGCTGGGCTCCATCGGGGTGGCTGGCGTCGGCGGTGGTGGGACGTTCGCCTCGCTGATCGTGCTCTCCACCCTCAACTTCCCCATCGCGCTGGTGGGGGTGATGATCGCCATCGAGCCGCTGGTGGATATGGGCCGTACCGCGCTCAACGTCAACGGCTCCATCATGGCGGCGATGATCTCCAAACGGTTGCTGGGCAAGCAGCAGCTGGCCAACGTGGAGACGGTGCAGACGCAGGCCGCCAGTTAACTCCGAGTGTTGCCCAATATGAAAGAAGCCCGCAGTTGCGGGCTTCTTTCATATCGACTGTGTTGCCTTGTGGGCAGACGCGGTTACTCGGCAGAGACGGGGTAACCGGCGCCTTTCCAGGCGAAGATGCCGCCCGGCACCCGATAGACCTGTTGATAGCCCTGATTGACCGCCCAGGCGGCGGCGTTGTGGCTGCGGCCGCACTTGACGAAACCGCAGTAGATCACCACAGGGCGAGCTTTGTCTTCACCCAGCAGCGCCTGGAACTGCTCCGCCGTGCTGCTCCCCTCGACAATCTCGCTCCAGTTGTCACCGGCCTTGGCCTCCTTCACGAAGACAAAGTTCTTGGCCCCCGGGATGTGCTCCTTCTTGTAGGAGTCCTCATAGGGCATGGTGTCGATGATCACCAGCTCCTCGCCTTTGTCCATCCGGGTTTTCAGCTCGGCCACGGTCAGCAGCTGATAGCCCCCCTGCTGCGTCTCCTGTGCCAGCTGCACAGCCGATTGCTCAAGCTTCACCTCCTGCTCGAACTGGTTGTCGCCACAGCCCGCGAGGGCAAAGCTGGCGGCGATCAGCGAGGCCACCAGAGTGCGGGATCGCAATGTCATCATGTCACTACTCCTTTCGAACGAAAAAAACGGGGCGGGAAGTTCGCAGCAGGGCGCCCGCAAGCGTCAGTAGCAGCAGATCCCGCACAATGGCCTCCGGCAACGAGCCGAGATCAGCCCTGCCCAGACAGCCGCAAGAGATGTCGAGCCCGATGGCAACGCCATAGCCCAACACCGGAATAAACAGGGTGAGCAGCCCGATCACCAGCCAGAGTCCCCAGCGCCGGTTGGCGATGACCGCAAGCCCTGCGCAGAGCTCCAGCGCGATCAGCCCCCAGGCCACCGGCGGGATCAGCAGCGGCCAGATCAGGCCAAAGGCGCCGATCTGCTCGATGAACAGGGCGGGGGAGGCCAGCTTGAACCAGGCGGAGGCGAGGAAGAATCCCCCCAACGCCAGATTGGCCAGCATGCGCAGATAAACGGCCATGGGATAGATCTTTATCATCCATGACTCCGACTGCCAGCCACAAGCGTTTGCTTCGCCATGTCCGGGCTATCGGCCGGGTAGCGTGCCAGCTCCTGATAGTCGCCGTCCGCTTCGCAGTGAAAGACAGCGGCGGTTTCACCGTGCTGACACCACTGTTGCCACTCGTCTGGCGGGCAGTGCAAGCGAATGGCGAGGCCACAGCCGGCGCTGAGCAGGCGCGGTACATCGCAGACCCGAAACGACTGACCGTGCTGCTCCAGCCGCTTGCGCATCCTGATCGTGCCGAGGGTGGAGTGGAACAGGTAGAGAAACTCCTGATTCATGATTTGCCTCCCGTGCTGGCGCGCGCGCCGAACAGGGCAGCCCCCAGCGCACCGGCAAACTGGGCGTCCGGGTGGGTGGCCACTTCGCAGCCCAACCCTTCGGCCAGATAGTGGCGGAAGGTGGCGCAGTGGCTGACGCCGCCGGTAAAGAGCACGGTCGGTCGGGCGCCGAGGCGGCCGATAAAATTGGCACTGCGCCGGGCCATGGAGCGGACGATACCGGCCAGGATCGACTCGGCGGGAATGCCCGCCGAGCGCAGGCTGATCGCCTCCGATTCGGCAAACACGGTACACATGCTGCTGATGTCGTGGGGCTCGGCCCCTTGCAGCAGTTCGTCAAGCTGCTCGACCCGGGCACCCAGAGTGCGGGTGATCACCTCGAGAAAGCGACCGGTACCGGCGGCACACTTGTCGTTCATCAGAAAGTCGGTGAGGTTGCCGTCGCTATCGAGCTGGATCACCTTGCTATCCTGCCCGCCGATATCGATGACGGTGTGTACCGACGGGCAGAGCAGGCGAGCCCCCAGCCCATGGCAGGAGATCTCGGTAACCCGGCGATCGGCGAACGACGCCAGATCGCGGCCATAGCCGGTCAGGGTCAGGTGGGGGCGCTCTGGCAAATCGGACGAGAGCTCCTCCCAGCCTTGCTCGATGGCGGCCAGCGGACGAAAGGGGGTCGGCACCAGAAAACGGCGGACGATACGCCCGCCATCCCTGTGGTCGAACAGGATCCCCTTGGTCGCGGTGGAGCCCGAGTCAATCCCGATGGAGAGTGACACGACGCCTCCTCACAGCATTTCGATAAAGGCAGCCAGCCGGGTCGCCAGTTGTCCCTTGTCGGCGCTGGAGTAGTCGGTCTCGACTGCCATGTAGGGGATGCCATGGCGTTCGCGCACATGGCGCTTGATGGCGAGCGACTCCACCGCATAGGTGTGGCAGGCCTGCAGGATCACATCGATCACCCCGTCTGCCTGATACTCCTCCACCATCTGGCTCAGCAGATTCATGCGCTGGTGGTTGGGGGAGATGCAGGAGCAGCCGATGGCCAGATACTTGTCGGTCAGCGCATCGAACAAGTCGCCCTCCTCGCTGACGCACTGCTCGGTCGCCTTGGCGCCGGTGCAGTTCTCGTAACCTACCACCCAGCCGCCGTGCTCCTCGATGAGGCGCACCACCTTGTCAGCTGCGCCGCCGATGGGGCAGCCGGTGATGAGGATGCGCGGACGGGCATTGAGCCGCTTGCCCTCGGCATACTCGGCCTTGATGCGGCGGGTCATCTCCTGCAGCTCGCTGATGAGCTGCTCCTTGTCGAAGCGGAAGGTGGCACCATAGACCACCTTGAGCAGGTCGGTACCGCTGAGTGCCGGTGGATTGAGCTGGCCCAGCCGGTAGAAATCGGCCAGCGCGCGGCGCTCGCGGTTTTTCAGCACGATGGCGTCTCGCAATGCCTGCTCGCTGATGGGCTTGCCGAACTGCTGCTCCAGCAACTCCTTGAAGCGGACGATTTCGCTGCGCCACAGGGTGCGGGAGGCTTCGTCATCGGCGCGGTTGGGCAACTGCATCACATGCACCGGTTTGAACTCGGTCATGTACTCGTACATCTTCTTCTTACCGTCGCAGGTGGTTTCCCCCACCACCAGATCGGAGAAGTAGAAGTAGGGGCACTTGTCGGTCTTGCCAAAACCGTAGCTGCTCTTGATTAGCGGGCAGAGGTTGCGAGGCAGCTCTTTCTCGGCCTCCTCGATGGTCTCGTCGCTGGTTGAGCAGAGCGATACCACCACGGCGCCAGCGGCCATCGCCACCTCTTGCGGCATGAAGGTGCAGTAGGTGCCGACCAGGGGGATCTGTCGCTCCTTGAGTGCCATCACAGCCAGAAAGCCCTGACGACGGGCATCTGAAAAACTATCGAAAATGGCTGGCAACTCGGTGATAAGTGACATAGGCGATCCTGCCCTGATGAGAGAAATGAAGAGACGGAGGTGCCATCCGTGACGGCACATCCAATCGCGAGAATTATATCTTTGGGGGTAATTCGAAAATTGCGGTGGATCACAAGGTGTCAGGTAAAGCCTTAATAACAGGCAGGTTATTGCGAAGGGGGCTGGCAGGTTGAAGGGGCTACAGGGGGAATAAAAAACGGGCACCGCGAGGTGCCCGTTTTGGTCATTAGTGGCGCAGCCCGGTGCCGCGGGAGATAAGCCACCAGGCGATACCGTAGAGGGCCACGATAAAGCCGATGATGATGAGGTAGGCGGTGCCGAGCGGCACGTCGGAGATGCCGAGGAAGCCGTAACGGAACGCGTTCACCATGTAGATGATGGGGTTCACCTGGGAGACCCCCTGCCAGAAGGGGGGCAGCAGGCTGATGGAGTAGAACACCCCGCCCAGATAGGTGAGCGGCGTCAGCACGAAGGTGGGGATGATGCTGATGTCGTCGAAGGTCTTGGCAAACACCGCGTTGATAAGGCCACCCAGCGAGAAGAGGATGGCGGTCAGCAGCACGGTCACGCAGACGCTGAACAGATGGTGGATCTGCAGCGGCACGAAGAACAGCGACACCAGGGTGACGATAAGGCCGACGCAGAGGCCGCGCGCCACGCCACCGCCCACGTAACCGGCGATGATGACGTAGTTGGGCACCGGTGCCACCAGCATCTCCTCGATATTGCGCTGGAACTTGGCGCTGAAGAAGGAGGAGGCAACGTTGGAGTAGGAGTTGGTGATCACCGACATCATGATGAGGCCGGGCACGATGAACTCCATGTAGGTGAAGCCACCCATGTCACCGATGCGCGAACCGATCAGGTTGCCGAAGATGACGAAGTAGAGGCTCATGGTGATGGCCGGTGGCACCAAGGTCTGGATCCAGATCCGGGTAAAGCGGCTCACCTCTTTGGCCAGAATGCTCTTGAAGGCGATGTAGTAGATGGCCAGATTCATGCTTTTCTCCCCTCTTCGACCAGATTGACGAACAGCTCTTCCAGCCGGTTGGCCTTGTTGCGCATGCTCACGACCTGCACCTGCTGGTTCGACAGCTGCTCGAACAGGCTGTTGAGTGACTGGCTCTTGTCGAGATCCACCTCAAGGGTGCGCTCATCCGGCATGCGGCCGTTGAACTCTGGCACCTCGGGTACGGCAGAACCTGGCGCAAGGTCGAGCAGGAAGGTCTCGCGACCCAGCTTGCCCAGCAGATTCTTCATGCTGGTGTTCTCGATCAGACGACCCTTGTCGATGATGCCGATGTTGCGGCAGAGCATCTCCGCCTCTTCCAGATAGTGGGTGGTGAGAATAATGGTGACACCCTGCTCGTTGAGATCCTTGAGGAAGGTCCACATGGAGCGGCGGATCTCGATATCGACCCCGGCGGTCGGTTCATCGAGGATCAGCAGCTTGGGCTCGTGCATCAGGGCGCGGGCGATCATCAGGCGACGCTTCATGCCGCCTGAGAGAGTGCGGGCTGGCATGTCGCGCTTCTCCCACAGATCGAGCTGGCGCAGGTACTTCTCGGCGCGGATCTTGGCTTCCGCCTTGGGCACGCCATAGAAACCGGCCTGATGGGTGACAATCTGGATCACCTTCTCGAACTGGCTGAAGTTGAACTCCTGCGGCACCAGTCCGAGCTGGGCCTTGGCCTGTTCGAGATCGCTGTCGATGTCGTAGCCAAACACCTTCACCTTGCCGGCGCTCTTGTTCACCAGCGAGCTGATGACGCCGATGGTGGTGGACTTGCCCGCGCCGTTCGGGCCGAGCAGGGCGAAGAAATCCCCCTGCCTGACGGTAAGATCGATGCCTTTAAGGGCTTCGACGCCCCCCTGATAGGTCTTTTTCAGGCCGCTGATTTCCAATGCGTTCATTGCAACCTCTGTGATGGTTGAATCCGGCTTGATACAGAAAAGGCGGCCAAGGCCGCCTGCACAGAGTAAAGGGCGCAAGACCGCTTCACCCGTGATATTCCTGAACCTGGCTTACTCCTGGGGTACCACTTTGCCGATAAACGGCAGGTTGCGGTACTTCTGGGCGTAGTCGATGCCACAGCCGACCACGAATTCGTCCGGAATGGCGAAGCCAATCCAGTCGACCGGCACCTGCACTTCGCGGCGGGAGGGTTTGTCCAGCAGGGTGCAGATGGCCAGGGATTTCGGCTCGCGCAGGGAGAGGATCTCGCGCACCTTGTTGAGGGTGTAACCGGTGTCGATGATGTCTTCCACGATCACCACATCCTTGCCCTTGATGTCATCGTCCAGGTCTTTGAGGATGCGGACGTCACGGGTGCTGTGCATGCCGGAGCCGTAGCTGGAGGCTGTCATGAAGTCCAGAGTGATGGGCAGCTGGCACTGGCGGCAGAGGTCGGCCAGGAAGATGCAGGAACCGCGCAGCAGCGCAATCATCACGACTTCGTCAGAACCCTGATAGCGGGCGGTGATCTCTTCACCCAATTTGGCGATCCGGGCGGCGATTTCAGCCTCGGAGATCATCACCTCGACGGTGTGTTTCATCACTTACTCCCATAAGGCCAAAGGGGATTTGGCCGTTCATGAATATCAAAACCGATGATTCTACCACTCATGTCGAAGGGTGCTAGAGATACGTGGTGCTTTTATCAGCTTATTTTAATTGATAGAGTTAGCAGGCACTCAGGCATGATTAGTTAAAATACTATAAACACCATAATCAATAACTATTAGATGATAAAAACTATGGAACCACGCGCAGAAATAAGACGTCGTACCCGGCTGTCGCCGGAAGCTCGTCGCTCCCAATTGATGGAATGTGCCATCGAGGTGTTCTCCCGTCGCGGTATTGGCCGTGCAGGTCACGCCGAGATAGCCGAACAGGCCAAGGTCTCTGTGGCTACTGTCTTCAACTATTTCAACACCCGCGAGGAGTTGGTAGATGAGGTGCTGGCCGAGATCGAACGCTTTGTGAACCAGATGCTGTCGCAGGCATACGGTGACCAGGGCTCCATTTTCGACAAGATTCAGCGTCATGTACGCCTCTCTGTCGATGCGGCCTACGATCAACCGGATTATGCCGGTATCTGGCTGGAGTGGAGTTCCTCGGTTCGGGAAGAGGTATGGCCCCGCTATACCCGCCTGCTCGATCAGTGCCTTGAGCTGATCGCCAGCGAGCTGCAAACCGCCATGGATGCAGGGGAGATCACTAGCGTGCTGTCGGCACAGGATCTGGCCCGCTCTTTGACCGGTTTTGGCTATGTGATGATGCAGATGATCAATCAACCTCAGCGCCCGGCGCGCCAAGAGGTGACTGATTTCCTGTTCAAGTACGTGACGGCACCTATTCAGGCTTGCTGATACGGCTTAACGAAAAAAGGCGCCCCTCATCGAGGGGCGCTTTTTTTATCCGGTTTGTCTGGTCAGCTCAGCCGTGGCCATAGCCCCAGCGGCTGGTCAGCTCATGCTCGACACCCAGATGATCGAGGATGCGGGCGACCATAAAATCTACCAGATCCGCGATGCTTTTCGGCTCATGATAGAAACCCGGCGCGGCAGGCATGATGGTCACTCCGAGCCGCGCCAGTTTCAGCATGTTCTCCAGATGGATCGCCGAGAAGGGGCTCTCGCGGGGCACCAGAATGAGCTGGCCGCGCTCCTTGATCACTACATCCGCCGCCCGCTCCAGCAGGTTGTCCGAGGTGCCGTTGGCAATGGCCGAGACGGTGCCCATGGAGCAGGGGCAGACCACCATCTGTTTGGGGGCTGCCGAACCGGAGGCGACTGGCGAGAACCACTCCTCCTTGCCGCAGGCGACAATCTGCCCCTCCTTGGCGCCATATTGGCGACAGAGATAAGCAGAGAGCTCTTTCGGTGAGCCCGGCCACTCCTGCTGCTGCTCGGTCTTGAGTACCACACGAGCCGCCGAGGAGGCGAGCAGGTAGACCCGATAGTCCGCCTGCACCAGACACTGGAGCAGGCGCAGGGCGTAGGGGGCGCCGGAGGCACCGGTCAGCGCCAGGGTGATCGTTTTGTTCATAGTTCGCCGTGGTAATCCTTGAGGCGGGCGATCAGCTTGTCATGAATGCCACCGAAGCCGCCGTTGCTCATGATCAGAATATGGTCGCCATCGCGGCTCTCGGCCACCAGCCGGTTGATCAGGGTCTCCAGATCGTTGAACACCTTGGCCGGTCGGGTCATATGGGCAGTCACTTCGCCGAGATCCCAGCCGATGTTGGGAGGCTGGAAGAAGAACACTTCATCGGCGCCATCAAAGCAGCCGGCCAGCTCCTCCTTGTGTACCCCCAGTTTCATGGTGTTGGAGCGCGGCTCCAGCACTGCCAGGATACGGGCTTTGCCTACCTTGGCGCGCAGACCGCCAAGGGTGGTCTCGATGGCGGTGGGGTGGTGGGCAAAGTCGTCATAGACACTGATGCCAGCTACCTCGCCCTTGAGCTCCATCCGTCGCTTGGGGGATTTGAACTGGCAGAGCGCCGCGATGCCGTGCTCCACCATCACGCCAGCATGACGTGCGGCCGCGATGGCCATCAGACCATTGTTGACGTTGTGCTCGCCGATACACTCCCAGTGCACCTCGCCCTGTTTTTCGCCATCCAGCCACACTTCGAAGGCGGAGCCGTCATCGGCCAGCTTGACCGCCTTCCACTTGGCGTCGTCCTGACCTACCAGCTCCACTTCGCTCCAGCAGCCCATCTTGCGCACGGCGGTGAGGTTGTCATCGGCTTGCGGGAACAGCACCCGGCCGTTGCTCGGCACGGTGCGCATCAGGTGGTGGAACTGGCGCTGGATCGCGGCGAGATCCGGGAAGATGTCCGCGTGGTCGAACTCCAGGTTGTTCATCACCAGGGTGCGCGGGTGGTAGTGAACGAACTTGGAGCGCTTGTCGAAGAAGGCGCAGTCATACTCGTCCGCTTCGATGACAAAGAAGGGGGCGGAGCCGAGACGGGCCGAGACCGGGAAGTTGCCCGGCACGCCGCCAATCAGGAAACCGGGCTCCAGCTTGGCGTACTCCAGCACCCAGGCCAGCATGCTGGCTGTGGTGGTCTTGCCATGGGTGCCGGCGACGGCCAGTACCCAGCGATCCAGCAGCACGTGCTCCAGCAGCCACTGGGGGCCGGAGATGTAGGGCAGATTGCGATCCAGCACATATTCAACACAGGGGTTGCCGCGGCTCATGGCGTTGCCGATCACCACCAGATCCGGCGCCGGATCGAGTTGGGAGGGGTCATAGCCTTCGGTCAGTTCGATGCCCTGTTGCTCGAGCTGGGTACTCATGGGGGGATAGACGTTGGCATCCGAACCGGTCACCCGGTAACCAAGCTGTTTTGCCAACACCGCCAGACCACCCATAAAGGTGCCGCAGATCCCGAGAATGTGAATATGCATACCGCTTCCTTTCGCAGTAAAGGGAAGTGCGCATTCTAGGGGGTGTTGCGGTGGTGGCACAAGCCGCACTCATGGTGAGAAGCCCACAGATGCAGCACCGGAGGCAGAAATCTTGGCGCTGTTGGGATATGCGAGATTGGAATAGGCTGACGGGCTTTGTTTGAGGCTTGATATTGTGTCGCACTTTCTTACAATTCTTCGGTTTTGTGACGCACGCTACAGTTTTACGATATCGCCCTTTTCCAAAGGAGAGTCCCCATGGGCAAGTTCCTGCTTTGCTATCTGGTCGGTGGTCTGGTGGCCATCAGTTGGGCTGCGCTGCCCGCTCATGGTCCCTGGGAACAGTGGGACCTCGCGATTTTTCATACCGTTAACGGCTGGCTCGGGCAGTCGGCTCTGTGGGCCGATCTGGTGGCCATCACCAATAACCGGCTGTTCGATCTGGCGGTGCTGGCCTGTATGGGGCTGATCCTGGCCCGCTGCTTCTTCGCCCGGGATTTGGTGGGTCGTCGCCAACTGGTGGCGATGGGCATAGTGATGCTGCTGAGTGCGTTAGTGATCAACCAGCTTGGTCACCGATTGCCGGTGGAGCGTCCCAGCCCGACTCTGATGGTGGCCGATGCGCTGCGGGTGACCCAGATCAGCGGTATTCCGACCAAGGACTCTTCCGGCGATAGCTTCCCGGGGGATCACGCCCTGTTCCTGATGATCTTTGCCGGTTTTGCCCTGCGCTATCTGCCGCGCTGGGCGGGAGTCACCGCATTGCTGATGGTGCCGATCTTTTCCGCGCCGCGCATTCTGGTTGGCGCTCACTGGTTTACCGATGTCTATGTCGGCGCGTTGGGGCTGGCGACCCTCTGTCTGCCCTGGGTGCTGCTGACCCCGCTGGCGGATCGGCTGATAGAGCGCCTCGCCCCCCGATTGGCCCGTGTGCCGCTGCTGCGCAGTCAGACCCACTGATTGAACGTCGCAAAATAAAACGCCCCGACATGAAAATGTCGGGGCGTTTTATTATCCACCCACGAGATATCAGCCTTGATAGCCGTTCGGGTTGTTGCTTTGCCAGCGCCAGGTATCGACCATCATCTGCTCCAGACCGCGCTCAGCCTGCCAGCCCAGCTCGGCACGGGCCAGTGTCGGCTCTGCCCAGCACTCGGCGATGTCGCCCGGGCGACGGGGTTTGATCTGGTAGGGAATGGGTCGGCCGCTGGCCGCTTCAAACGCCCTGATCATCTCCAGCACCGAATAGCCCTGACCTGTGCCCAGGTTGTAGGTGAAGACGCCGGTGTCGCTCTTGATGCGCGCCAGTGCTTTCAGGTGGCCGATGGCGAGATCCACCACATGGATGTAGTCACGTACGCCGGTGCCATCCGGGGTCGGGTAGTCGTTGCCAAATACCCCCAGCTCCTTGAGCTTGCCCACGCCGACCTGGCTGATATAGGGCAACAGGTTGTTGGGGATGCCGTTGGGATCTTCACCAATCAGGCCGCTCTCGTGGGCGCCGACCGGGTTGAAGTAACGCAGCAGTACGATAGCCCAGCGGGGATCGGATTTGGCGAGATCGCGCAGGATCTCCTCCACCATCAGCTTGGAGCGACCATAGGGGTTGGTGGCGCTGGTGGGGAAATCTTCCCGCAGCGGTACCGAGGCGGGATCGCCATAGACAGTGGCCGAGGAGCTGAATACCAGCCGGAAAACCCCGGCCTTGGCCATCTCTTCGCACAGCACCAGAGTGCCGCTGATGTTGTTCTGGTAGTAGGTGAGCGGGATCTGGCTCGACTCCCCGACCGCCTTGAGGCCGGCGAAGTGGATGACCGATTCGATCTGGTGGTTGGCGAACAGCTGCTGCAGGCAGGCTCTGTCCAGCACATCCCCTTCGACGAAGGTGACCGGTTTGCCGGTGATCTGCTCGACCCGCTTGAGTGACGCCGGTGAGGAGTTGGATAGGTTGTCGAGTACCACGACCTGCTGCCCCGCGCCCAGCAGCTCAACCAGGGTGTGGGAGCCGATATAGCCGGCGCCCCCTGTGACCAGTATTGTCATTTTTTATCCCGTGTTCTGGTGAAACTGGGGCAGAGTCTAGCGCCCCTGTCTACTTGGGAAAAGGTTGGGATACCGATGACGCTTTCACCGCACCTCACAAAAGGCTTCACCACGCCTCAATAATCGAGTCCGATATCCCCTTTTGCGGTGCAGGAGCAGGCCAGAGCAACGCCGCTCTCCAGATCCTGCGCACTCAAGGTCATCACGCTCTGGCGCTCGATGTCACCTGTGGTGGTGCAACGACAGCTGCCACATACCCCGGCGCGACAAGCAGCCATCATGGTTTCGCCCGCAGCTTCCAATGCCGCCAGCAGGGTCTGACCCGGCAGGATTTTCACTTTCTTGCCGCTCTTTTTCAGGGTTAGCCAGAAGTGGTCGCTGGTGGTCTTGATGGGCTCTGCTGGAGGAAGACCGAAGGACTCCTGATGCTGCTGCTCCTGCGGCAGTCCCAGTTCGGCCAGCATGGTTTTGACCGCCGCCATATAGGGGGCCGGGCCACAGAGATAGACATGGCGTTCGCGCAGATCCGGGGCCAGTTCGGCCAGCATGGCGGGGGTGAGTCGGCCAATCCAGGGGTGATCTGCAGGGGCCTCTTCCATAATCAGGGCATGGCGTACACCGGCATGGGCCTCAGCCAGTGCAGCCAAGTCATCTGCGAAGATCACATCTGCTGGCGAGCGGGCGCTATGGATAAAGCGGATATCGGCATCCGGTCGTTTGGCGAGCTCGTCTCGCAACATGGCCCACATGGGGGTAATGCCGGAACCAGCGCTCAAGAGCAGTGGCCGTTCGCAAGGCAAGGCGGTCAGGTTGAAATCGCCGAACGGGCCATCCACCCGGATTTTGTCTCCCACTTGCAAGGTCTGATGCAGATGGTGGGAGACCCGTCCCACATCCTTGATAGTCACTTGCCAGAATACATCCTGTGGGCTGGAGGAGAGGGTATAGGCGCGGCACTCCGGCTGGCCGTCGATCTCGGTATGCAGGGTGATGCACTGGCCAGCCAGTACGGGAGGGAGGCTGCCGGAAAGGGGCGCCAGCTGCCAGCTCACGACGTCGTGGGTGTTCTGTTGGCGGCCAATGCAGGTGAGCGTGAGAGAGGTCATCACAAGGCTCCTTGGGTTTGATAAGGTTTGAAACGGTTTGAAAAACGTCTGGTGAAAAAGCCGGATCCAGAAAAAAGGCGAGCCGGGCGGCTCGCCAAACGCTTACAACATGAGGTACCGATCAGGCCGCCAGGATCTCGGCCAGGTCAGCCTCGGCCGTGGTGGTCCCTTTCAGGCCAAATTGCTCCTCCAGTACCTTGAGCAGCGCCGGGGTGAGGAAGGCGGGGGCGGTTGGCCCGGTGCGGATGTCCTTCACCCCGAGGGAGAGCAGGGTGAGCAGAATGACGATGGCTTTTTGCTCGAACCAGGAGAGCACCAGCGTCAGCGGCAGATCGTTGACCCCGCACTCGAACGCCTCGGAGAGTGCCAGCGCCAACTGAATGGCGGAGTAGGCATCGTTGCACTGACCCACGTCCAGCAGACGCGGAATGCCGCCGATGTCGCCAAAGTCGAGCTTGTTGAACTTGTATTTGCCGCAGCCCAGCGTGAGCAGCAGGCTGTCGCGCGGCGCCGCCTTGGCAAACTCGGTGAAGTAGGCGCGCTCGGCCTTGTCGCCGTCACAGCCACCCACCAGGAAGAAGTGGCTGATCTCCCCGGCTTTGACCTTCTCAATCACTGCGGGCGCAGCCTGCATCAGGGCGTTGCGGGCAAAGCCGATGGTGATGAAGTGCTCGAGCTCGGTGTGCTTGAAGCCTTCCAGCGCTTGTGCCTTGGCGATCACGGCGGAGAAATCATCCCCCTCCAGATGGGTGACGCCCGGCCAGCCGACGATGGAGCGGGTAAAGATGCGATCCGAGTAGTTGCCCACATTCGGGTCGATGATGCAGTTGGAGGTCATCACCACGGCGCCCGGGAAGTTGGCAAACTCCTTCTGCTGGTTTTGCCAGGCGGAGCCGTAGTTGCCCACCAGATGGGGGTACTGCTTGAAGAAGGGGTAGGCCAGCGCGGGCAGCATCTCGCCGTGGGTGTAGACATGAATGCCGGTCCCCTTGGTCTGTTCCAGAATGAGTTTGAGATCCATCATGTCGTGGCCGGAGACCAGAATGCACTTGCCGGGGATCGGCGTGACCCTGACCCGGGTCGGCTCCGGATGGCCGAAGGCGCTGGTTTCACCGAGATCCAGCATCTCCATGATTTTGAAGTTGAGTTGACCGATCTCCATGGCGCAGTTGAACAGCCGACCCATTTCGCTCGGATCTGTGCTGAGCCAGCTCATGATGCGGTGGAATTCGGCGGCCACCTCGTCACTCTGCTGATCCAGCACCCGGGCGTGCTCCATATAGGCGGCTGCACCCTTGAGGCCGTAAAGGCAGAGCAGACGCAGCCCCATGATGTCCTCGTTTACCTCGTTCTTGCCCCGATTCGGGGCGGCTGGTGCGGCATGGGCAAGTTGTTCCAGCAGTTCGGCACCGGGTTCGAAGTAAGCGGAGTGTGGCAAGTCGTTCACCTGCACCGCCATGGTGCTCAGACGATCGGCCAGCTGCTGGCGATAGGCGAGGGCCTGATTGACGTAGGCCACGATGCGATTCGAGTCGAAGTTGACGTTGGTGAGGGTAGCGAAGAAGGCCTTGGGCACGAAGGCATCGATTTCGCGATCCATGATGCCCTGCTCACGGGCGGCCAGCGCCCAGGCGCTGAGCCCCTGCAGGGTATAGATCAGCACATCCTGCAGATCCGAGGTTTCAGCCGTCTTGCCGCACATACCTTGTGCGTAGGCACAGCCGTTGCCAGCCGGGGTACGAATAGTCTGTTCACATTGCACACAAAACATCATGCCTCTCCTAATTGGACATTTCAGTTGTCTGTTTTGTGGCGATTCTATTCCTCTCGCGAAAAACTTAATAGGTATTCAATTTGCCAATTAAGATTCCCTTGATGCAGATCAAAAACAAAAAAAGCCGCCCAAACAGGGCGGCAAGCGGGTGGATAAAAGGAGAGACAACTCAGGTTTGCAACAGAACATAACAATCAGATGGATTGGGCCGTGGTCTGGTCAGGAGCTTTCGGCCCGGTGCTTACTCAAGCCAGCATACGTACGCTGTAGTCGACTTGGTTCACTATCAGGCCAGATAAGCGCGCAGCATCCAGACCAGTTTTTCCTGCTGCTGCACATAGTCGGAGAGGATGGAGGCAGTGCCCTCATCACCAGCTTCGGCTGCTTGACCCAGAATACGGCGCTGGGCGACCAGCAGTTCGCGGAAGCTCTCCAGCAGGGATTCGACACAGGCGCGGCCATCGTGCAGCCCTTTTTGCTCCGGGATGGCAGAGACTTTCAGATAGTCGCTGAAGCTGTGCATCGGCACTCCATCCAAGGTCAGGATCCGCTCGGCCAGTGCATCGACTTTCAACAGCAGGTCGTTGTAAATCTCTTCAAATTTCAGGTGCAGTTCGAAGAACTGGTTGCCACGGATATTCCAGTGGAAGCCGCGCACGTTCATGTAGAGGATCTGGTAGCTGGCCAGCAATTTGTTCAACTCGGCTGCCAGGGCTTGTGATTGAGCAGTATCAAGACCAATCGGGCTTTTCATCATTCACCTCCAGATTTGGAAATCGGTTTGAAATTCTCTTTCGGAACGCAGTCAGAATAACGCCTTGCAAAATGCAGGGACAATTGCTTGTGCCTAACTGTTTGATAGCTAACGGCTATCAAACAGTACGCAGCAACGGTGACAATGGATGAGGATTAGGGGAAGTATTTTTCGAGCAGCGCCATCAGGATGGCCTGGCACTCGCGGTCCGGTTTGCTATCGACCCTGCTGGCTCGAAAGTGGAGCTGAAAGGCGCCCATGACGGCGCGGCTCTGCTCATCCCACTGGCCGCTCCGGGGCAGGCCATAGCCATAGCGGGCCAGCTGCTGCTGCCACATGGCCGCATCCCAATCGGGCAAGGGGCTGGCCAGTAACTCGGCCACCCGACCTTCATCTGGCCAGGCGCCGACTCCGTACGTCAGATAGAGCTGGCGCCAGGGGAAGTGGGGGCCGGGATCCTGCTTGCGCTCGGGGGCGACATCGCTGTGGCCCAGCACCTGGGTCGGTGGAATCTGGTAGCGGGCGACCAGCTCCCGGCTGAGTGCGCCGACGGCAGCTATCTGCTGCGGGGTATAGGGTTGCCAGCGGCGGGCATCGGGGGCCAGCGGCTCATCTTCCGCTGGATAGCCGAGGTTGACGATCTCGATGCCAAGGGAGCTGGCATTGAGCCCGGCATATTGGTGCCAGCGGCTGCGTCCTGCATGCCAGGCGCGCGCACTGTCCGGCACCAGCTGATAGACCGGCAGCGGGGTCTCGTGGCTGTCGCGGGGGATCAGGTAGTGGGCGCTCACCTTGTGCTCCGGCTCGGTCAGCAGGCGCAGGGAGTTGGCATCATCTTCATCGGTGTAGTGGAGGATCAGAAAGGCGATCCGCTCGTTCTGGTTGGCGCTCTGATAGCGGGTAGATAGCTGGTACTCGGACGGGGTGCAGGCACCCAGTAGCAGAACCAGTGGCAGAAAGAAGAGGGGAAGAAGAAAGCGCCAGCGCCATCCCCCTGCCGCAGCCAGTCTGCTGAGCGTGGGGGGAGTGAGTCGCTGGCACATGTCGAAGGCCCTGTCTGTTCAGTCGCGCGGCTGGTTAGCCGCGGTATTTGGCCGTGAGACCGATCAGGAAGTTACGCAAGATCTGATCCCCGCAATCCTGATAGTGCTTGTGATCCTTGGAGCGGAACAGGGCGCTGAGCTCGGACTTGGAAAGATTGAAGTCGGCGAGCTTGAGGGTGCCGAGCATATCCTCTTCCTTGAAGTTGAGACCGATGCGCAGCTTGCGCAGGATCATGTTGTTGTTGATCCGGTTCGGGATCACCTGGGGCGGTGCATCTTCGCGCACGCCGCGGCGGGCGATGATGAAACCGTCGAGGAACTGGCTCAGGGCCGAGTCGGGACAGGCGACATAGCCTGCCTCTTGCTCTTCACCTTCCGCTGCCTCTTTCATCAACCAGCTGTGCAGCTGGGCGTGAGTGACCGTCAGGTTGCCCTTGGCAAACATCTCGACCATCTGGTCGTTGCTGATGGTGAGGGCGTAGCGCAGACGGCGCAGAATATCGTTGTTGGTCATGCTGACTCCTGTGTAAACGGCGCAACTTTACCATCTGGCAGCCCTCGCGTCAGAAAAAGCGGGGGCCGATACAGTTCGGGTCAAGCTCATCAAGCCTTGCCGAGATAGCGGGGCGCCTCCTGGCGCACCAGTTCCAGCGCATCTTGCAGCTCCAGCAGCTCGGGTTCCAGTTCGCTCACCGGCACGCCGTCACGCAGCTGTTGCTCCAGCTGGGAGAGCAGCCGTTGCAGTCCCGGCACCCCGGAATAGGCACAGCCACCGTTGAGGCGATGGAGCTGGGCCAGTACCTCGCTATCTTCAATTTCGCCCGCCAGTGCGCTATCCAGCACAGGTTCCACCTCGTCGAAACTGGCCAGCAGCATGGTCAGCATCTCTTTGGCGAGATGCTCTTTCCCCGCCGCCTGTCGCACCGCCAGTGCCCAGTCGATCTGTTGGGCACCATTATTCTGGTGGCGGCGATGGGCAAAGTCGGTGATGAGCTGGGCCAGCATGCTCTCGTCGATGGGCTTGGCCAGATAGTCGTCCATCCCCTGCCGGATCAGCCGCTCCCGTTCTCCGGGGATGGCGTGGGCAGTCACCGCCACGATCGGGGTGGTGGTGTTGAGGGACTGGTTGCGGATCGCCTGGGTGGCGCTGATGCCATCCATGATCGGCATCTGGATATCCATGAAAATGATGTCGAACGGCTGGCTCTGTGCCTGTTTGACCGCCTCCTTGCCGTTTTTGCACACCACCACCTGACTCACCATCTCCTTGAGCATGGCGGCGATCAGCTTGAGGTTGGCGGCGTTGTCATCCACCGCCAGCACCTTGATGGGCTGCAACTGGCGCGGTGCAGGTTGCGCAGGCAGCTTCTGGCGGCTCGATTCCGGCGAGAGCAGGGCGTGCAGCAGCTTGCGGTGGTTGACCGGTTTGGAGAGACAGTGCTGGGCGCCATGGGCCAGCATAGCTTCATAGAGCGCCGGCTCGTGGCTGCTGAGCAGCACTATGGTGTTCTGCTGCTGGCCGTGCAGTCTGTCGAGACGGCCGAGCACCTGCTGCGGCGTATGCAGGGTGCTGCTGCCGATGATCACCATCTCCTGCTCGCTCATCTCGGGCCAGGGATCATCGCTGGTCAGTGGGTGCACATCGAGGTGCCACTCCGCCAGCAGGGCGAGCAGAGAGGCTTGCGCGAAGGGATCCGGTTCCAGCAGCCAGAGCCGTTTGCCACGGATCCGATCCAGTGGCAGTTGATCGGTCTGGGGCAGGGGGGAGACCTCTACATCCAGACTGAAGGAGAAGATGGAGCCCTTGCCGAGCTCCGATTCAAAGCGGATCTGGCCGCCCATCTGCTGCACCAGCTTCTGGGTGATGACGAGGCCCAGGCCCGTGCCGCCATAACGGCGGGAGATGGAGGAGTCGGCCTGATTGAAGGCCTGGAACAGCTGATGTTGCTGCTCTTGGGAGATACCGATGCCGGTATCGCGGATCTGGACGTTGAGCCTCACCTTGTGGTTGCCACTGCCGGTCTGCTCGATATGGACATCCACGTTGCCCTGTTCGGTGAATTTGATGGCGTTGCCGGTGAGGTTGGTCAGCACCTGTTGCAGACGCATGGGGTCGCCGGTGAGGTAGTCCGGCACATCGGCATCCACCCGCAGGGAGAGCTCCAGTTGTTTGTCGTGGGCGCTGGGGCCGAGCAGGTGCATGGTCTCGTTGAGGGTATCGCGCAGGCTGAACGGGATATGTTCCAGCTGCAGCTTGCCCGCTTCCAGCTTCGAGAAGTCGAGGATGTCGTTGATGATGCCAAGCAGGTTGCGCGCCGATTTCTCGATGGTCTGCATGTAGTCGGTCTGGCTCGGGGTCAGGCTGGTTTTCAGCAACTGGCGGGTAAAACCGATGACCCCGTTGAGTGGGGTACGCAATTCGTGGGACATGTTGGCCAGAAACTCCGACTTGACCCGCGCCGCCTCCTGCGCCCGCTTCTTGGCCATGTCGAGCTCGACGTTCTGGATCTCGATCTGCTCCAGGGTTTCGCGCAGGTCAGAGGTGGCCTGATCGATATTCTGCTGCATCTCTTCGTGATATTCGGAGAGCGCCTTGGCCATGGCGTTGATGCCGTTTTTCAGCATATCCAGCTCGCCGGTGAGCTGGCCGCTGACTCGGGTATCGAGCCGTCCCTCCCTGATCTTGTGCACCGCCTGCACCATGTTGGTGATGGGCTGGGTTACGCTCTTGACCAAGCGGAAACCAAACAGGGTACTGAAGGCGACCCCGATGAGCACCATGATTACCGCAAAGAAGGTGTCGCGGTACTGCAGCAGCATGGCCCGATCGGTCGCCATCTGCATCGAGATGTAGCCGATCATCGGCGGCTCTACATCGCTGGGCAGCGGGAAGCCATCCAGACTGGTTTCGGCCTGGATCGGGGTGCGTAAAATGATGTCGTCCCCCTGAAACGTCACGCTGGTCAGATCCGGAATTGGCTCGCCATCGGGCAGCCTGAGCCGGGTGAAATCCCGGTGGTAGTTCGAGGTGACGAACAGCTGGTTGTCCTGGGTGAAAACCGCGATGGACTTGATGAAGGGGGAGTTCTTGCGATGGGTCAGGCCAATGAGCCGCTTGAGGGATTCGCGACTGTGCTGGGTCATCCCGTATTCACTGGCGATCGCCAGCGGTTCGATAATGTTGATCCCCTGATCAATAAGGTTGTTTTCCAGCTGCTGGTAGCGGTGGAAGGTGAAGTAACCGGCCATCAGGCCACCAATGATCAGGGTCGGCAGGATGGTGAAGGCGAGAACGCGTGCTCTCAGGCCATATTTGGTCATACGAACAGGCCACCAGTGAACAGGGTTGGCGATAGGGTTGATGGCAATACACGGGCTCTGTGGCCGTATTTGGTCATACTATTATTCTTGTGGGACAATACCCGGCAGCAGATTCCACAATCATGACATAGCCACCTATAGGCACCAAGTTTTATGGCCCAGTTTTTCAAGCCCCAAAAGAAGTCCACCCAGCTCCAACGCATTGAATTTACGATAGACACCCTCGATCACCACTGCGTCGGTATCGGTCGCCATCAGGGCAAGGCGATCTTCGTCGAAGGGGCGCTGCCCGGCGAGACCGTCAAGGCACGCATCACCGAAGAGAAAAAACAGTATGGTCACGCCGCCTTGCAACAGGTGGTGACCCCGGCGGCCAATCGTATCGCTCCCTTTTGCGGCCACTATCGCGAGTGCGGCGGTTGCAGTGCCCAGCACATGTCGGTTGCCGATCAGCAAGCCGCCAAGGCGGCCGGACTGGTCAGCCTGTTCGAGCGGTTGGGCAACATCAAGGCACCGGCGCTGGAGCCGGTACTGACCGGTGAAGATCGCGCCTACCGCCGGGTCTGTCGTCTGGCCATCAAATTTGACAAGAATGGTCGCTGCACCCGGGTCGGTTTCCGTCGCCGCAACAGCAACGATCTGGTGGAGATTGACGGTTGCCCTGTGCTGGCCGAACCGATCTCTGCGCTGATTGCCCCGCTGCGTGAGTGCCTCAATCGCCTCAAGAGCCAGCGCGAGCTGGGCCATGCGGAGCTTATCCAGGCCGAGCAGGGGATCATGATGCTGCTGCGCCACACCGGCCGCCCCAATGAGGCGGATCGCGCCCTGCTGGTGGAGTTTGCCAAAGCGCAGGGGATAGACCTCTATCTGCAGGCGGCCGATGATCGCATCGAAGCGCTGCAGCAACAATTTTCCCCGTCCTACTCGCTGGATGGCCTGTCTCTTGCATTTGCTCCCGGCGATTTCATTCAGGTCAACGGCCCCATCAACCAGAGCATGGTTGAGCAGGCGCTGACATGGCTCGGGGCGAGCAAGGATGACAAGGTGCTCGATCTCTTCTGCGGTATCGGCAACTTCACCCTGCCGCTGGCCCGTCAGGCTCGCGAAGTGGTGGGTGTCGAAGGTGAACTGGCCATGGTGCAGCGGGCCGAAGAGAACGCCCGTCGCAACGGCATCACCAATGCCCGTTTCTACAAAGCCGACCTGAGCGATGACATCGTCGGCATGTCCTGGGCGCGGGAAGGGTTTGATCTGGTGCTGCTGGATCCGGCTCGTCCCGGCGCGCTGGAAGTGATGGGACACGTCGTGAAACTTTCACCCAAGCGGGTGGTCTACGTCTCCTGTAACCCGGTCACCCTGGCGCGGGACAGTCAGGTGCTGGTGAAAGGGGGTTATCGTCTGGTGCGCCTCGGCATGCTCGACATGTTCCCTCACACCGGTCATCTGGAGTCCATGGCGCTGTTTGAACGGGAGTAAATGACTCATCAGCTGGGCGATGCGGATATGTAATCCGGCATGTCTGCGGCTGTTTGAGCTGATGTGATTGGGGTAATCTAGACCCTCGTCGTTCGGCAGGGCCTGTTGGCGCGCTCTATTGTCTTTCTGGACAATATGCCTTGAAAAGTGCGCTGGATATCCCCATTTGAGGCAATCTCATGAGGGGAGAAAGTGACAGCTTTCGGCCCGATAATTTAAAGGATTGATACCATGGTTGCGGTTCGCGATATTCATTTGAAAGACAACTTCACCCTGGAAGAGTGGGTCAGCTCGCTCTCCTTGAGTGACAGTGAAAAGGATCAGCTGCGAACCGTCTACCAGTATTGTCTGACGCTCGGTGACGAGGCGCTGACCAGCAAGCTGCTGGTGCGCGGTATCGAAATGGTGGGCATCCTGCAGATGCTCAGCATGGATATCGGCACCCTCAAAGCGGCCATCATCTACCCCTTCGTCGAAGCCGGTCTCATCAGCCAGGAGCGGATGGACGAGGACTTCGGCTCCAAGATCGCCAAGCTGGTGGAAGGGGTGCTGGAGATGGAGGCCATCCGCTCCCTGCAGACCCTCCATCGCAGTGAAACCTCGCCGGAGCAGGTCGACAACGTGCGTCGCATGTTGCTTGCCATGGTCGAGGATGTGCGCGCCGTGGTGATCAAGCTGGCGGAGCGGATCGCCTGCCTGCGGGAAGCGAAGACGGCAGATGAAGAGACCCGGGTGCTGATGGCCCAGGAGATCACCAACATCTATGCGCCGCTCGCCAACCGTCTGGGCATCGGCCAGCTCAAGTGGGAGCTGGAAGATCTCGCCTTCCGTTACCTGCACCCGGATACCTACAAGCAGATCGCCAAGCAGCTCGACGAGAAGCGGCTTGACCGCGAGCGCTACATCCGCGAGTTTGTGCAATCCCTGCGTAATGGCCTGAAAGAGGCGGGAGTTGACGCCGAGGTGTACGGTCGGCCGAAACACATCTACAGCATCTGGCGCAAGATGCAGAAGAAGCACCTCGAGTTCAACGAGTTGTTCGACGTGCGCGCGGTGCGGGTAGTGACCAAGCGGCTGCAGGATTGCTATGCGGCGCTCGGCATAGTCCACACCCAGTTCCACCACATTCCCCGCGAGTTTGACGACTATGTCGCCAACCCCAAACCCAACGGCTATCAGTCGATCCACACCGTAGTGGTGGGGCCGGAGGGCAAGACAGTAGAGATCCAGATCCGTACTGACCAGATGCATCAGGATGCCGAACTCGGCGTCGCGGCGCACTGGCGCTACAAGGAAGGGGCACAGGCAGGCGGCAAGGCCAACACCTTCGAAGACAAGATCGAGTGGCTGCGCAAGCTGCTCGCCTGGCAGGAAGATCTCTCCGAGAGCGGCTCCCTGCTGGAAGATCTGCGCAGTCAGGTGTTCGAGGACAGAGTCTACGTCTTCACCCCGAAAGGGGATGTGATCGACCTGCCCGCTGGCGCTACCCCGCTTGATTTTGCCTATCACGTCCACAGCATGATCGGTCACCGCTGCATCGGCGCCAAGATTGATGGCCGCATCGTGCCTTTTACCTACGCGCTGCAGACCGGCGATCAGGTGGAGGTGATCACCCAGAAAGAGCCGAACCCGAGCCGCGACTGGATGAACCCCAACGCCGGCTTCCTGCGCTCCAGTCGGGCGCGGGCCAAGGTGGCGACCTGGTTCAGAAAGCTGGATCGGGACAAGAATATCGTGGCCGGTCGCGAGCTGTTCGAGAAGGAGCTGGATCGCCACAACCTCAGCATGTCCAAGATCGACAAGGGCAACATGCTGCGCCGCTTCAATCTGGAGAGCACCGACGATCTGCTGGCCGGTATCGGCAGCGGCGATATCCGCATCAACCAGGTGCTCAACTATCTCGACACCTGTTACAACAAGCCGACGGCGGAAGAGGAAGATCGCCGCCTGCTGGAGAAGCTGGAGCAGAAGGCCAATGCGCCGATGCGCCACAAGCCCAAAGACCATATCGTGGTGGAAGGGGTCGGCAACCTGATGACCCATATCGCCCGCTGCTGCCAGCCCATTCCGGGGGACTCCATTCAGGGCTTTATCACCATGGGGCGCGGCGTTTCGATCCACCGGGAAGATTGTGAGCAGCTCAAGGAGTTGTCACGGCGCAACCCTGAGCGGCTGATCGATGCGGTGTGGGGGGAGAACTACTCCGGCGGCTATGGCCTCACCATCCGGATCATCTCCAACGATCGCTCCGGCCTGCTGCGCGATATCACTACCGTGCTGGCCAACGAGAAGATCAATGTGATGGGGGTGCGCTCGCGCTCCAACGTGCGCGAGCAGACTGCCGAGATCGACATGGAGCTGGAGATTTACAACATCAACGCCTTCAACCGGGCGTTGGCCAAGCTCAGTCAGCTTAACGACGTGATCAGCGCCAAGCGGCTTTGATATCGAACCGACCGGCCCCAGTGGCCGGTCTGCATTTACGACCCTTTTTGAACGAATCGAAAGCGAATATCCCATGTCCCAACGTTATGACCTCTCTCAATTGCTCGATATCATGGCTCGCCTGCGCGATCCGCAAAACGGCTGCCCCTGGGATCTTAAACAGGACTTCCAGAGCATAGTGCCGCACACTCTGGAAGAGGCCTACGAAGTGGCCGATGCCATCGAGACCGAAGATTGGCAGGGGCTGAAAGGGGAGCTGGGGGATTTGCTGTTTCAGGTGGTGTTTTACGCCCAGCTGGGTAAAGAGCGGGGCTTGTTCGACTTTGCCGATATCGTCGATACGGTGAGCGAGAAACTCATTCGCCGTCATCCCCATGTTTTTTCCGATGCAGACCTTGCCAACGAGCAGGCGGTAAAAGCGAACTGGGAGGCGGAAAAAGCCAAAGAACGAGCGGCCCTCGACAAAGAGAGTGTGCTGGACGATATCCCGCTCTCGCTGCCAGCCCTGACCCGCGCCGCCAAAATTCAGAAACGTTGCGCCACCGTCGGTTTTGACTGGAAGACGTTGGGGCCTGTGGTGGACAAGATCCACGAGGAGATCGACGAGGTAATGGAAGAGGCATTGATGGCCGATGTGGACGAGGCGCGGGTGAGCGACGAGCTCGGCGACCTGCTGTTTGCCACCGTCAATCTGGTGCGTCATCTGGGCAAGGATCCGGAGCAGGTGCTGCGCGGTGCCAACGCCAAGTTCGAACGTCGTTTTCGTCAGGTTGAGCAGATAATCGCCGCAGAAGGCTTGAAAATGACCGATTGCACCCTCGAAAAGCTCGATGCCGCCTGGGATAAGGCGAAGGAAACCGAGCAAAGTTGATTTGGCGCAAGATGGGGGGGCGGTGAGCCTGATAGATTTTTGCTCATTGTTTGGGAGAGGGGTTTTTGGTATACTGTTTCCCCGTCCTGCTTCATCCCCGAAGCACCCCTTAAAATTCCCTAAACTTCTTTCAGGTTCAGCATGACGACCAAATATATTTTTGTTACTGGTGGCGTTGTTTCATCCCTCGGCAAAGGCATTGCCGCAGCTTCTCTGGCAGCCATTCTGGAAGCCCGTGGTCTGGATGTGACCATCATGAAACTGGACCCGTACATCAACGTGGATCCGGGCACCATGAGCCCGACCCAGCATGGTGAAGTGTTCGTAACCGAGGACGGGGCCGAAACCGATCTGGATTTGGGCCACTACGAGCGTTTCATCCGCACCAAGATGACCCGTCGCAACAACTTTACCACCGGCCGTATCTACGCCGACGTACTGCGTAAAGAGCGTCGTGGTGACTATCTGGGCGCCACCATTCAGGTTATCCCGCACATCACCAACGCCATCAAAGAGCGGGTGATTGCCGGTGCCGAAGGCCATCAGGTTGCCATCGTCGAAGTGGGCGGTACCGTAGGTGACATCGAGTCCCTGCCGTTCCTCGAGGCCATTCGTCAGCTGGCTGCCGAAGTGGGCCGCAACAACGCCATGTTCATGCACCTGACGCTGGTTCCTTACCTGGCTGCTGCCGGTGAAGTGAAGACCAAGCCGACCCAGCACTCCGTCAAAGAGCTGCTCTCCATCGGTATCCAGCCGGATGTGCTGATCTGCCGCTCTGACCGTGCCATTCCGGCCAACGAGCGCGCCAAAATTGCACTGTTCTGCAACGTGCCGGAGCGCGCCGTCATCTCCATGAAAGACGTCGACTCCATCTACAAGATCCCGGCACTGCTCAAGTCCCAGAACCTGGACTCCTACTTCACCGAGCGTTTCGGTCTGGAGTGCAAGGAAGCCGATCTATCCGAGTGGGAACAGGTTATCTACGAAGAGGCCAACCCGACTGGTGAAGTGACCATCGGTATGGTCGGCAAGTATGTCTCCCTGCCGGACGCCTACAAGTCCGTCAACGAGGCGCTCAAGCACGGTGGTCTCAAGACCCGTCACTCCGTCAACATCAAGTACATCGACTCTCAGGATATCGAGACCCGTGGCTCCGAGCTGCTGGAAGGTCTGGACGCGATCCTGGTGCCGGGTGGCTTCGGTGAGCGCGGTGTGGAAGGCAAAATTCTGGCTGCCCAGTATGCCCGCGAGAACAAGATCCCCTACCTGGGTATCTGCCTCGGCATGCAGGTCGCCATGATCGAATTCGCTCGCAACGTAGCGGGCATGGAAGGGGCTCACTCCTCCGAATTCAAGAAAGATTGCGCGTACCCGGTTGTTGGCCTCATCACCGAGTGGGTGGATGAAGAGGGCAACATCGAGACCCGTACCGAGAAGTCCGATCTGGGCGGCACCATGCGTCTGGGTTCCCAGCTCTGCCACCTGGTCGAAGATTCCAAGGTGCGTCAGATGTACGGCAGCCCGACCATTTACGAGCGTCACCGCCATCGTTATGAAGTCAACAACAAGCTGCTGCCGCAGATTGAAGCGGCAGGTCTGAAAGTGACCGGTCTCTCCGCCGACAAGAAGTTGGTGGAAATCATCGAGATCCCGGATCACCCCTGGTTCGTGGCTGCGCAGTTCCACCCGGAGTTCACCTCTACTCCTCGTGATGGCCACGCTCTGTTCGCCGGTTTTGTGAAGGCGGCAGGCGAGTATCAGAAGCGTAATTTGAAGTAATTGAAAATAAATGCGGTTGGGGCACTGTGCCACAGCCGCTTTTTTTGGCATATTTTTGTTGTTTTTTTACGAAACCTGAGGAAATACACATGTCCAAGATCGTTAAAGTGATCGGTCGTGAAATCATCGACTCCCGTGGTAACCCGACCGTTGAGGCCGAAGTTCACCTGGAAGGTGGTTTTGTTGGTATGGCAGCCGCTCCGTCTGGCGCGTCCACCGGTTCCCGCGAAGCGCTGGAACTGCGTGACGGCGACAAGAGCCGTTTCCTGGGTAAAGGCGTGCTGAAAGCCATCGAAGCCGTAAACGGCCCGATCGCTCAAGCTCTGCTGGGTAAAGATGCCAAGGACCAGGCCACCGTTGACCAGATCATGATCGACCTCGACGGTACCGAGAACAAATCCAAGTTCGGCGCCAACGCCATCCTGGCTGTTTCCCTGGCTAACGCCAAAGCTGCCGCTGCTGCCAAAGGCATGCCGCTGTACGCCCACATCGCCGAGCTGAACGGCACCCCGGGTGTTTACTCCATGCCGCTGCCGATGATGAACATCATCAACGGTGGTGAGCACGCCGACAACAACGTCGACATCCAGGAGTTCATGATCCAGCCGGTTGGCGCCAAGACCCTGAAAGAAGCCGTTCGCATGGGCGCAGAAGTGTTCCACAACCTGGCCAAAGTGCTGAAGTCCAAGGGCTACAACACTGCAGTTGGTGACGAAGGTGGTTTCGCTCCGAACCTGAAATCCAACGCCGAAGCGCTGGAAGTTATCGCTGAAGCCGTTGCCGCTGCCGGTTACAAACTGGGCACCGACATCACCCTGGCTATGGACTGCGCTGCTTCCGAGTTCTACGACGCAGAGAAGAAAGAGTACAACCTGAAAGGCGAAGGTCGTGTCTTCACCTCCAACGGTTTCTCCGACTTCCTGGCTGACCTGACCACCAAGTTCCCGATCGTCTCCATCGAAGATGGCCTGGACGAATCTGACTGGGAAGGTTTCGCCTACCAGACTGCTGAACTGGGCAAGAAAATCCAGATCGTTGGTGACGACCTGTTCGTAACCAACACCAAGATCCTGAAGCGCGGCATCGACAACGGCATCGCCAACTCCATCCTGATCAAGTTCAACCAGATCGGTTCCCTGACCGAAACTCTGGCTGCCATCAAGATGGCCAAAGACGCTGGCTACACTGCCGTCATCTCCCACCGCTCCGGTGAGACCGAAGACGCTACCATCGCCGACCTGGCTGTTGGTACCGCTGCTGGCCAGATCAAGACCGGTTCCATGAGCCGTTCTGACCGTGTTGCCAAGTACAACCAGCTGATCCGTATCGAAGAAGCTCTGGGTGCCAAAGCTCCTTTCCGCGGTCTGAAAGAAGTTAAAAACCAGGCTTAATTTGCTGGTTTGCCAGCTTCGACTGGAATGAAAAAAACCGGAACCCTTGGGTTCCGGTTTTTTTATGCCTGATCCTTGCCACAACGGCCTGAGAGGCGAGGGCGTTGTGGCTCTGGTCTCGGGTCAGACAAAGGGGTGCATGCGCTGATAGCGCCCTGCATGCGCCTTGAAGCCCAGTTTTTCAAACAGGGCGATAGAGCGGACATTATCGGCATCGATATCTGCGGTGAGGCAGGTGACTCCCAGTGTGCTAGCGTGGGCGAACAGCAATCCCAGCGCCTCCGACATAAACCCTCTGCGCCAATAGGCCGCATTGAGCAGGCAGCCCACCTCACAGCTGTGACCCACCTCACAGCTGTGACCCGCCTCGCTGAAACTGTGCAGGCCGCAGGTGCCGATCACCTTGTTGCCCTCCCGCTCGACAATCGCCCACTCCAGCGACTCACCGGTTTGTTCCAGCCGCACCACGCTCGCCATCATCTGCGCCACCATGGCGGGAGAGGTAAAGCAGGGATCAGAGGCAAACTCCATGATCAGCGGATTGCCATAAATCTCGAACAGATCGGCAGCATCCTGCGGGCCAATGGTACGCAGTACAACCCGAGTGCCGGTTAAGTCAGGTTTCATTAATCTCCTTGGGTAGTATTACGCCAGCAAAGCTACAGGTGAATAAAGATGCCATCTGAAAGTCGGTGTCTAAAGGCAATTGGTGCTATCACGAAATATTTCTATCGTGAACGTCCGATTACGCTTCGCTAATCGAGCCTACGGGCTGCAGGGGAGCGCCTTCAGCAATTAACGCTCCAGCCCCAAACATGAAGAGAACAAACATCTCGTTTTTCGTCGTATTTTATGTAGGTTTCTCTTTGCGATATCAAAACTGCGCCTAAGGCCGCGCTCTGCGGCAAATTTGGAGCGCAGCGGAAAATTTGTCCGACATCAGCGCCTTGTTAGCTTTCTTAGCCTGATGTCAGTTAATAGCTTTTTGTAGAAACTCAGAACATTTGTTTTTACATCCGACATCAAAGATCACGAGATTTTCTGATGAGCGAGTTATAGAAGTGTATACAATTTCTGGATCATCCTTCTCGTCCATAACATAGAAAACAGTTTTTGACTCAAGCCCTTTATAACTATGGGTAGTCGAAAGCTTGACTAGACCGCTATTCGCATAGAAATGATTCTTCTTTGCCCGCCTAATTCTCTCGATATCGTCTTTTTTTTGATTTACAAGAGCATTTATCTCGCTTTCGTCTAATTCTTTTAATTCCTCAGTACTCATATTGGTGCATGCAGAAAGTTCTTCATATGTTTCAAACATGCAGTGCGTCTTTTCAACTTCCATCAATAATTCATTTAGCTGTCTAACCAGAGAGATTTTTGAAGACAAAATAACCACATCATTTGGGTGTAAATCGTAACCCCTGATATAGTTTTTTACTGATTCGAAAATGGATTCCCTCCAATCGGCCAAGGTGGATTTTTCGTATTTTAGAAGACTGAAACCCATGCTCATTTGAGTGGGGCTTACTTCTGTTATTTCTATATCTGAGTGCCTTTCAAGCAGAAAATTTATTTGGAAATCTTTAAATAACTGATTTAATGGTGAATCTAAATTAGTTCTATAAGATCGAGTAAGCTTAATCCATCGCCCAAAGCCTTGGGCTATAACGGGGGATCTAGAAAAATCTCTCTGGTAAATGTTCTGAGATTCATCCCCAAACAGGATCATTTCACCATCTTCCTTGAGGAAATTATCACGAATAATTTTGACCCACTCGGACTGATAATCCTGTATCTCATCAACAAGAATGGTTTGATACTTTGGTAAATCTAGCCCTTGAAAAACATCTATAGAATAAAGCTTGTCTATACCATATGTATCAACTAGCTCACCAAAATCTTGGCCACTGTTATTGACCTGAGAGTTAAAGAATTGGTGGTAATTTGAAATTTCAAAGGTTGAAAAATCTCTGCTCCCCTGCATATCGCTAATCTTATCCCTGATGTAATTTTTGAGCGTAATATTAAATGTCAATATAAGGACGGTTGAGTTGTGCCTTTGAGATGCCTTTATAGCCCGCTGAGATAAAATAGACGTTTTACCACATCCAGCGACGCCTTTTATTTTTCTTTTTACATTTTCGCTGTTGGTTAGGGGTAACTGTTTATTATCGAATTTGATTGACACTCCCTGATTTAAGGTGTGTTCCGGCGGACTTAGCCTCCGTTTAAAATCTCGATAAACATTTTCGTTAAATAAAACATGTTTCGAGTTTTGCTTGATCTTTTTTATTAGGTTATCTAACCGATCACTACCAAAAGACATATTTTTGTCTCTTTGCAGATTACGCTTTTTACGTTCTTGGTATTCCATAGACTTCTTGTATGAATCGAAGGCAATTTTCTTTTCCTGTAAGGACTGATTTAGCGTAGATTGCTCGTCTCTCAGCCTTTCCTCCGCAGGGTGGTACAGTAAATCAATTAAACTTCTATCAGAATTGTGAAAATACACAAAACAATGAACCAGATTATAAAAGTTTGGGTTAGTTAGTCTTGCTAGACCGACTACTGGCAAATGCAAGTCGTAAAGATTTTTTTATATCGAAAAGCCTGAGATTGAGGGGATGCCTTTCTCGAATATCTTGCGCCATCAAAAACTTCCCAACTGTTATTTTCCGTGATTCTATAGTTTTTTAAATCCCAGTCTTTGTCCTCAATTATGAACGCAGAGCAGTGCTCTTTTAAAATAATAATGTCGGGTCTATCGCCATCTAGATATGGGTTAAAAAACACCTCATAAGTATCATCAAGGTTGTCCTTGAGATGATTTATCAGGCTCATCTCTCCTGGGGTTGGCAGAACTTTAAGACGCTGAATGTTTTCGATGTCAGGGTAAATAACAGCCATTATCTAATCAATCCTCTATGTATCAACTTGGGCACAGAGCAATGGGCTCTCATAAAAGCTAACATTTGGTTAAGGGGCGGGCTTTAGCCCGTCCCAGTGAGCGAAGCGAACGATTTGAACCATTTGTTAGAGGCACGACACCAAAGAATAGGTGTTCAATTTTCAACGATGATTTGTTGACCTTTAAAAGGTAGGCTCTTGCTGTGGTCAAGTTTATGGTCGGGTCTTTATAGTTTGCCTTGAACATGAAAAGTAAATTGTTGTTGTCGCTATTTAGGAGGACCTCAATATCTACAAGTTTGTTCCAAACGTGTTCTGGCTCACTACTCGATGAGCAGGGTTGGTAAAATGCTGAGTTATTTGACCAGTATTTAGCATGGATTGATGCTTTCTTTCGATACATGGCGTTAATTCATCATGCTTGTAATTTTTATTTGCCATGACGGCTACTTCGTTAAGTTCTACTTCTAGTATTTCAGAGTTGTAGTTCTTCATAACCGCACATACTGCTCTTTCCATCTGGTCATATATTTCAGGAGGGTATTCAAGTCGCTGTATTAGCTTGAGCGCTTCATTGATTTCCATGTGTGCCTCTAACGCCGCATTCAGCTGCTTGTTCGCTGCAATACTTTGTTATGCAATAATTTCACGTTCAGCACGATGAACTCTCTCCATTAGTCGTCTGAAATGCATGTGCTCACTTTCGCTTCTACAGGTATGCATTAATTCCTCAACTTCACGCATTAACAGGTGATACCGGTCTATTCTTTCTTCAATAGGCAGTCTCTTGGAGCTAACTAGCTTGTCAAGATTTGCTGATAATCGTTGATATTCAATAGCAGCAATTGATTCACCTTTAAGGTTTTTACGGCTTTCAAAAATAGACATTTCCATCATTTGTCGCATATTTCGAAGTTCAGCTTGCATTACTTCTAGAGCGAGACCTTCTTTTCCATTCTCTAAGTCAGGAATTTTGGCAGGTGAATTAAGCGCTAAAAGCTTAACGATGGAATTAACATTTGAAGAGTCACCTTCAGTCAATGCTGTTGCCTCAATAGAGGATTTTAGTTTTTGCTGTATGGCAAGAACTTCGTGATATTTCATTTCCTGAGAGTATTCGAGATAACGAAGAGGAGCGATATCAAATATTTTCGGTGTATCTTTTTCCTGTATTAGAACAACTGGCTTATCGAAAGCTTGTCTTATTCCAAGTTCAAAAAGAACATTTGGGTTTCGGCTTGATAGATCACAAATGGCGATGGGAGTCTCTATTAATTTCTTTAAGATATCGAGGTGAATTAAATTTTTTTCCTTAACTTCATCCGCTCTAACTGGATTATAACCAGCCATTTCACAAGATGGCCGAATAATATTTTCATAAACATGGCCGAAATGTCACTTTGGATAGCCTTCTTGATCTGCAATTGGCATGATCACAAAGCAATCTTTTTCTTCTTTTTTAGCCATGGGCTACTCCATTAGTCTGAGAGTTGCATAACAGTGATTAGATGGAAGGTGGCATTAATCCGTTAGCAGAGCATTCCATATAACTCCGTAACATTTTCACTGCCGCCAAGTAAAAACAACCATTAAATCATAATTTTACCCGTTTGCTTCTTATGCTGGGCGTATTCGCTTGACTTCCTCTTTTTGCGCCATCGTCACTACTGTGTGAAAAAACAGTGCTCAGCGCACTCTTGGCAAGCGCCGCCAAAGCACGCTTGCTTGGGCAGGTCAGAAATAAAAATGAGGTCGTCACCATTTTGAGTGGGTCGAAGGCAACTCTCGCTTATCCATTCCATCCGGCATGGCTACCGCCCCTGAATTTCAGCCTCCAGTCTGCTGCTTTTTACCTGCGAGATAGCTGGCATGGTTCATGGGAGGCTCCGACGAGGCAAGTGTTGCCAATTGGCAATATTAACCATGGCGCTGTGGAGAGAAAGCTCAATATTGAGAATTTCTGTGCAAGATCAATAAATTAATCAAATGTCACCCACGATTGATGACGCGCCGAGATAGCGTGAACAACCATTCTTGAGCTATCGCCATAGAATATTCATGGTTATATCTGGCTTGAACCAGCATAAAACTCTTTGTTATTGTCCGCGCTCCCCGCTGAAATAGCTTATTTATCTATAAATCAACAAGATAGCATTATGCGGTGGCGTCGCGGGGGCATCTGCTATCGGGAAGGAGAGTTATGAAGTCGCAGTTCAAAGTGGCGCTGGCCATGTTGGCCCTGTTCGTCGTCCAAGGCTGCACAGCCCCGGATTCATCCACCAAGCGCCATGCACCCGGCCCAGTGCTGACAGTGCATTACGAAAGTGCCCCCCTGATCCCCGTCACCATCGCTGGTGAGCAGTACCAGTTTTTGCTGGATACCGGGGCGAGTATCACCTTTATCGATCGTCGTCTGGCCAGCCGCTTCAAGGCGCTGACCTTAAGCGAATTGCCCAGGGCCTATCAGGCTGATTTTGCCACTGTGAACAGCGTTTCGAGCCAACTGGGCAGCGAGCAGCTTGGCTTTGTCGAGCCGCAGCCCTTCTCGCTGGGGTCGGTCACCATTGATGACAGCGATCTGTGGGCAACTATTGATTTCGATCTCTTCTCCCAGTCTCTTGGCAGCCGTATCGATGGCATCCTCGGGATCGACACCATCCGCCGTTTCAACTGGGTGTTTGATCGCGACAGGCATCAGCTCACGGCTTTGCTGACGGCACCGTCGGCAGCCACCTTCGAGCGTTGCATCGGCTATGAAGACAGCTACAACCGCTCCCCGGCCGTGTATCTGACCCACGGCGAGAGCAGCGTGCGCATGTATCTGGATACCGGGGCCGATCAGAGCTATGCCGACCATGCCTTTATCGACTTTATGGCGAGCCAGAAGGCGATCTCTGGCGAAGATGCGATGCCACGCAAAGGGGTGGATGCCAGCGGTATGGTGGAGGGGCGTGAACATATCCTCACCGGCCTGCATTTTGATGAACGCCAGCTCGGTGAGCTGCGCGTGTCGGAAAACAGCAATGAGCAGTATGGTCTGGGGCTGGATTTTGTGAACCGCTTCAATCGCTTTGCGATCATGCCCGGGCGGATGATGCTCTGCTACGACGCCGACAGCCTGGCGCGAAAAGTGCCGCCAATCCTGCGCAATATCGGGGTGCGTTTTGATGGCGAGCATCTGCAGGTCTACTACAGCGACGAACGGGATCTTGCCCCCTATGGTCTGGCCAACGGCGACATTCTGGAACAGATCAACGGGGTGGCTTATCGTCCCCTCGAGATCGACAAGGTGCGTGAACTGCTCAGCACCAGCAAGCCGTGGTCGCTCAAGTTGCGGATTGTGCGGGAAGGAAAACCGCTGGATATCGCCATCTAGTCAAGATGGGGGCGGCATGATGAGCCGCCCCTATGAGCCTCAGCCCTTGGTCGGATTTTCCATGCAGGTGAGGGTTGGCTGGCCGTAACGCTCCAGCGTGGCTTCATCCCCTTTGGTGAAAAAGGTGAGATTTTGCCCTTCATAACGGGCGCCGCTGGCGCTGGGGGTTTCATAGGCGAGCACTTGTTGCTGCTTGTCGCCCTCGCTCAGGTTGATCACTGCGGCGGGCAGCTTGGCATCGTTATAGAAGTAGGTGGAGAGAGTGACGTTCTTGCCGCACTGGTAGTTGACCGGTGCCGGCACCATCAGCTGGCCGCCGCTGATCTGCAGTTCGGTGATCCGCAGCAGGTAGTTATCCTCCACACACTGGCGCAGATCCTGCCCCTTCCAGCAGTCGTTACGTCCCTTGATCCAGCCGCGCTGCATGGCGCGCTCTGTCTTGAGCTGTTCGGGAGAGAGCGCAGCAATCGCCTTGGGGTAGAGGGCCGCCAGTTCGTTATCAAGGGCGGCCAGTCCGGCATCCTTGCAGATCAGAGTTTCGACCGACCCGGAGGCTTTGGTGCAGTCAAAGGAGGGGGTTGCGGCACTGGCCAGCAGAGGGGCAAACAGCAGGGTGGCAAGCAAGGTCTTGTTCATCGATAGATTCCAGCAATGAAGAGGGCATATCTGCCTACTACAGCACACTCTACAGGGCAATGCAGCAGGGGATCTGTGCGCACTTGCACTGCTGAATGGTTGCCAAACGGAAAATCCCGACACTCCTGGCTGGAGTGTCGGGTTTTTTGTGGCCGCGATAGAGGGGGAGGCGGCTTGCCCGGTTGATCAGGCCAGCGCCAGTTGCTGACTGCGGGCGCGCCACAGCCGCTCGTGGAAGAAGAACACCACGGTGTTGATGGCCGGTTCGATCATCGCCATCACGCCGCCGGTGAGCAGCTCGCCGCTCAGCAGGAAGGCAACCCCGAAGGCCACCGAGAAGTGGACCACCGCGAAGCTGCTGGTCTTGGCCTGCAGGCTGTGCTTTGGCTTGAGCTTGTGCCAGCCAAGGTCATGAAAGTAGAAGGCGACCGTGTTGACGGCGGGCTCGATCAGGGCGATCAGGCTGGCGGTCAGCAGCTCACCGGTCAGCAGGTAAGCCACGGTAAAGGCGACACCGAAGTGCAGGATGGCAAAGCTGATGGTCTTTTTCATGATGGCGGCTCCCTCTGTTGATGATGAGAGTATCCGCCGAAATGAGATTAAATGAAAACTATTCTCATCTATTGCCCGGATAGGGAAAACCTATCAACGGGCGAGTGGCCGGTGCGGTTCAGCGGTTGCCAATCGCAACCAAGGCGATAAAGTACAGCTTCTTCACACTTGCCCATGAAAAAGGATCTTTCATGAATATCAATGCCACCCTGCTTGGCCAGTTCATTGCGTTGCTGATGGTCATCGTCGGCCTCATCGCCTGGCGACTGGTGCGCCGCAAGAGCGAGCATCCGGTGCTGATCACCCTTATCTGCTCCCTGCTCTGCCTGTTTCCGCCCTTTGGCCTGCTGGCCCTGTTGCTGGTTGCGCTGAAACAGGATCTGCCCGCCCGCTCATAGGGCGGGCTGGTTCAGGCTGCCGCACACACCGGCCGCACCAATAGAAAAAGCCCCGTGATGGGGCTTTTGCTTTTGAACTCGGTGAGCAGAAAACCTTGGACACCCATCTTTTGGGTTCGGGCTATGCTACGCCTTGCTCAAAAAGGTGGGTGTCCCAGATTTGCTGCATTTCTTATACTCCCGTTACTTTGTTACGGCCAATTGGGAACGTTTTTGTAAAGAGAGCTGGTGCCAAGCAGCCGCTTGGTACTGCTCACATCAGCCTCAACATAATTGGCAAAATTATTCATGGCATAGTCAGCAAGCTCTTGTGCACTTATCTGTAAACTCATGTCACTCGGTTCTACGACTTGCAGCCACGCTGTCCTGCCAGCCTCTACAGCGATAACGGCATAAAGATTGACCTGATCAGATCGGCAGACTAGCGCGACGCCATCGATAATCTGCGGTTTATTGCCGGTATTCAGGCAGTGGTCGAAGAAGTCAGCATAGATGCCCACAACACCAGGTAATTTGACCGTTAATTTTTCCTGGATAGTATAGGAGGAGCGGAAAAACTTACCTCTCGGAAAATCAAATGTGTCATCAACCGAAACCATGAGAACGCTGAATTTGTCATGTGCGAACTCAATTCCCGATGCAGGTGTGTTCTGGGAAGGGTTGGATTGGCAACCAGCTATCAAAAATGCACTGGCAACTACCGGTATCAGGTTCTTCATTTTTTTCCTCGGTCTCAGTACTTCATGCACATTTCAACGCCTTTCGATCATGAGGCTATTTGCTCTACTTTAACCGTACCTTTCATTCTTGATGCCACTTCGGTTGCTTGCTCATGGTCGAATCCTCGGGCCTCATGAATTTCTGATGATGCGCGAGGTTTGCCATCTTTACTCAGACTCGTAATGTAAAGTGGCCCCGTGGGAAGTCCGTGGTCTTCGATTTTAACGATCCAGCTCCCTGGAGGGGCCTTCATGGGAGGTGGAATTTGCTCATGCTCAAAATTGCCATTTTCATTACGATTGATTGCAACAGCAATAGCATATCCTGCGCCTCTACGTTTGGCTGATGCCCACGCTTTTGCAGCAGTTTCATAGATTATCGCAGCTGCTGGATCCCATAGATAGTTACTCGGAGATGCGGTTACCAAGTAACCAGCCTCTATCTCGCTGTAAACTGCATAGCCTATTCGTTCTGACATCCTGTTTTTCCTTTTCTGTTGATGCCTAACGCTGTGTTAAGCCGCCGCCGCGCGGCAGACTGGATTGAGCGAAGGTCCTGTTCGGCGGTCGGCTTGAACACATAGTTAGATTTCGCTGCCTCACTGCCGCCTCCAGCACACGAACAACCACGCCAATACCAGCCACGACCACGCAGGCACCGCAATGGCGCGACCGCCCGCCAACTCCGCGCGGACTTGTGCATCCTCTTCATCCTTGAAGGTTCGACGCGCGAGGGCGCGGATGGCTACTAGGCGCGACACGACAACTTGCTGCGAGCTCTGTGACGACCACGGTGCCTTGCAGATCAACCGCCCGCCAACCGTGCGCGGCTGCGCAAGCTCCTTACCGCCTTGAAGTCATTCTGCCGCGCACCACAACGCGGCAATCTGGCGACACAACTTCAATGACCACGGATTACCGACGAAGCTGAACCAACGAAATCTAACGCCGCATTAAGGTGTGAGCGGCGCTTGCCTATACTTTGAGCGAAGCGAAAACGGCAAGCGTTGCGAATCACTCTTAAATGCTTTGTTAGGCGATGGCCACGCGCGATACGGTACACGTTTCTACCCACGGCTCAATATCAAATTCTTCTCTAGGGTCCAACACCTCAATTTTACTATTAGCCCATAAGCTCTTGGCACTTTCAACCTGCGGATAAGGATCAATTAGAAGAACGTTTTTGATGTTTGAACCAAACTTTTTAAGATACTCCAATAGTGCTTGGTCATAAGGGTTAAACGCAAAACCAAAAATAATAATGCTTTGTGATTGAGATAATATATTTGCCCCTAGATCCCAAACTTCTTTTAGTTCAGATGGAGGCTCTTTTTCAGGAGCCGGAGGGACAATTAGTGCGTTACCCGCCTTTCCTGGCTTACCGCTAGTATATTTAGTGTCTTTATCCCACGAAAGTGAGCCATGGAGCTTAACCAATGGCGTGTCACCGGTAACTCTTAAATGCGCATTTTGCCATGGAAACTGTGGGTTGATTCCTCGACCTCTTAATTGCTCCCCAACCACGCCATAATTGAAGCCCGATGTTCCAAGCGCACATTCGACAATCGTGTCATAGTTACATGTAATAATGCCGTTTAGACCAAAAACTTTCAGCTTTTCAAAGAATTGCTTTAGAACAATAATTTTTTCATTTTCTCTAACAACACGCTCGTCAAACATTGCTGCTGAATACGACCCACTAATTCTAGTTATAAATGGTTCTGTAAGGCGTCGATTCACATACCAGATAACTCGACTTTTCCTGTGGCTAGATTTTTCAACGCACCAATGAACAAACTTTTCTGGAGTGCAATCGGGGTTGCTTTCCCTCCACATAACCCAGTCTTTTTTGATAAGCTCAAGTCTTCTCTCTTCGGCGTCAGAGGTGGTGCCTATATCAAAATCAAACAGATTATTAACTAACGGCAGGTCAAACGCCCATTTCGAAAAGCCCGCACCTAGAAATAAAGTTACCAATGAATCCTCCTCATATCGCCTAACAGTGATTAGATGGAAGGCGGCACTAATCCGTTAGCAGAGCATTCCATATAACTCCGTAACATTTTCACTGTCGCCAAGTAAAAATAATCATTAAATCATAACGTCATCAGCTTTCTTCGCATGCTGGGCGTATTCGCTTGACTTCCTCTTTTTGCGCCACCGTTACTACTGTATGAAAAATCAGTGCTCAGCACACTCTTGGCAAGCGCCGCCAAAGCACGCCTGCGTGAGCGGGTCAGAAATCAGCATAAGGCTGTCACCATGTTGACTGGGCAGTCGTGGGCAACGTTCGCTTATCCATTCCATCCGGCATGGCTACCGCCCCTGAATTACAGCCTCCAGTCTGCTGCGTTTAACCAACTGGATGGGGTTGGCATGGCTCATGGGGTGACTCCTACGAGGCTTTGTTGCCAATCGGGTATATTAGCGGCGGGTAGGCGGAGGGAAAGGACCAGATGGCCGATTTCTGATCTGGATCGGCTAATTAGTCAATAACGACTGATCTGGTGTGCAAATGGGGCGGGTGCTGCCATTGGTGAGGAAAATGGTGAGGAAAACCGTTAGTGGGGAAAGAGTGGGTGGGTAAAGCGGTAGCGGGTAAAAAAACAAGAAGCCCCTGAACGGGGCTTCTCTTTGCTGGCCATGCCGCCACTGTGAACGGTTTGGGTGAGCGACTTGCTGGCGCGTTGACCGGGCGCCAGAGCGGGCTGGTGCAGGTTTACTCTTCGACCTTGTTGAGCCACTCGACCTTGTATTGGGCACCGGCACCCTGCGCCAGCTTGGCACAGAGCGGTTTGAGGAAGGCTTCAATCTGCTCGTCCAGCATCCAGGGCGGGCTGATGATCAGCATGCCTGAGCCGTTCATGCCCCAGTCGGCAGTCTGACCGGCCACTTCCAGCTCGGCCACCAGCACGTTGCCGAAGTTTTCCCGCTTGATGGCACGCAGCATGTCGCGGGATTTGTCCGCCTCCTGCCCGAGGATGGGATACCAGAGGGCGTAGATGCCGGTCGCCCAGCGTTTCTGCGCCTTTTTCAGGGTGTCGACCACGGCGAAGTAATCTTCTTTGAGCTCATAAGGCGGGTCGATCAGCACCAGCCCGCGGCGCGGGGTCGGTGGCAGCAGGGCGATCAGCCCCTCGAAGCCGTCACGGTGGTGGACGGCGACGCGAGGGTCGTAACCCATGTTGGCGCGCAGATCGTCCACTTCGTTGTTGTGCAGCTCCATCAGCGCCAGCTTGTCCTGCTCGCGGGCGAGGCGGCGAGAGAGCTCCGGCGAGCCGGGGTAGTAGTGCAACTCGCCGTTCTGGTTCATCTCCTCGATAACACCGAGATAGGGGGCCATGGCAGACCATTGGGCCCGCTCGTCCCACAGGCGGCCGATGCCGTCGGCATACTCGGCCTTCTTCTGGGACCAGTCGCCGCGCAGGTCGTAGAGACCGCCACCGGCATGGGTGTCCAGCACGATGAAGGGTTTCTCCTTCTTCTTGAGGGACTCGATGATCAGGGCCTGAACGGCGTGTTTCAGCACGTCGGCATGGTTGCCGGCGTGAAAGGCGTGGCGGTAGCTCAGCATATTAGATCTCTGAGGGGGCCCTGCTGGGCACCCAGTAACGATAGATAGTTCAACAAATTGCGGCTGTTGCCGCGAAACAGGGAGAGGCTGCGCAGGGTCTGCAACAGGACGCCCTGTTGCAGCCGCTCCAGCTCCAGCTCGTGGGCCAGCATCGACTGATACTGCTGCTCGTCGAGTCGCGTCTTGGCGCTCTGGCGCAGGGCGCGCCACGGGGTCAGCACCGCTTCGGTCTGCACCAGCGCCGGTTGCAGGTCGGTCAGATCGACCACGATGCCGAGCTGATCGAGCCGGTGCAGCAGCAGCGCGAGATTGACGTTGCCCCCCTGCTCCTGCACGGTGAGCCAATCCTGGCTGCGCTCACCATAGACCTTGCCGCTCCAGTGCCAGAAGCCGATCGGGGTCGGCAATTCGTGTACCGCGACCCGCTCGCTGGCCATCAGCTGTTCGTCACGCAAAGAAGGCTTGCTCCATGGTTTCCAGCTCTTCGGAGAGGCTCATCCACTCCAGCTCTACCTCTTCCAGCTGCTCCTTGAGGGGGCCCTGGGATTTGAGCAGTTCGGAGAGCTTGGTTTTAGCGCTCTCTTCGTAGATGGCGGGGTCGGCCAGCTGGCTCTCGATGTCGGCCAGCTTGCCCTGCAGCTTCTCCATGCTCGCTTCGAGCTTTTCCAGCTTCTGGCGCAGGGGACGGGTTTGCTGGCGGAACTCCGCCTCGCGCCGCTTCTGATCCTTGCGAGCCACCGCCGAGTTGGCGGAGACCGGGCCATCGGCCGGCTTGGCGTTGGCCTCTTTCTCCTGCTCGCCGAGCCACTTGTGGTAGTCGTCCAGATCGCCGTCGAACGGCTCGACCCGGCCACCGTGCACCAGATAGAAGTCATCTGTGGTGGTGCGCAGCAGGTGACGGTCGTGGGAGACCACTACCATGGCCCCTTCGAAGCCTTGCAGCGCCATGGTGAGGGCGTGGCGCATCTCCAGATCCAGGTGGTTGGTCGGTTCATCCAGCAGCAGCAGGTTGGGTTTTTGCCAGGTGATCAGCGCCAGCACCAGCCGCGCCTTTTCGCCGCCAGAGAAGGGGGCTACTTTGTCGAGCGCCTTGTCACCGTGAAAACCGAAGCTGCCCAGATAGTTGCGCAGCTCCTGCTCGGTCTTGTCCGGCGCGAGGCGGGCCAGATGATCGAGCGGGGAATCGTCGAGACGCAGGGTCTCCAGCTGATGCTGAGCGAAGTAGCCGATGCTCACCCCGGCGCTCACTTCGAGCTTGCCCGACAGCGGCGGGTTGGAGCCCGACAGCATCTTGATAAAGGTGGACTTACCGGCGCCGTTGCGACCGAGCAGACCGATGCGCGAACCCGGTACCAGATTGAGTTTGATCTTCTCCAGGATCACCTTGTCACCGTAACCGGCAGAGAGGTTTTCCATGGCGATGAGCGGGGTCGGCAGGGCCGACGGCTCGCGAAACTCGAAGCTGAACTCGGAGTCGGCGTGGGCGGGCAGGATCTTCTCCATCCGCTCCATCGCTTTCAGGCGGCTCTGGGCCTGACGGGCCTTGGAGGCCTTGTAGCGGAAGCGATCCACATACGCCTGCATGTGGGACATCTCCCGCTGCTGCTTCTCGTACATGGACTGCTGCTGGGCCAGATGTTCGGCGCGCTGCAGTTCGAAGTCGGAGTAGCCGCCGGTGTATTCGTTGAGCTTGCCGTTCTCGATATGGATGATGCGGCTGATGACCGAATCGAGGAAATCGCGGTCGTGAGAGATGAGCACCAGCGTGCCCTGATAGCCCTTGAGCCACTTCTCCAGCCAGATCACCGCATCGAGATCCAGGTGGTTGGTCGGCTCATCCAGCAGCAGCAGATCGGAGCGGCAGAGCAGCGCCTGAGCGAGGTTGAGGCGCATGCGCCAGCCACCGGAGAAGCTGCGCACCGGCGAGCTGAGCTGCTCGTCGCTGAAACCGAGGCCGTGCAGCAGTTCGGCGGCGCGGGCGCGAATGCTGTAGGCGCCGATGGTATCGAGGCGGCCGTGCAGCTCGGCCACCAGCAGACCATTGTCATCCTGCTCGGCCTGTACCAGCTGGGCTTCCAGCGAGCGGAACTCCTTGTCGCCGTCGATCACATACTCGAGCGCGGAGCAGTCGAGCGCCGGGGTCTCCTGCGCGACGCCCGCAATCTGCCAGCCAGCGGGCAGGCTGAAGGTACCGCTGTCGATGGCCAGCTCGCCCCGTACCAGTGCAAAAAAGGTGGACTTGCCACAGCCGTTTTTGCCCACCAGACCCACTTTGTGGCCGGGGTGAATGGTGGCGGAGGCGTTGTCCAGCAGCTTGCGGCCGCCGCGGATCAGTTCGATTTGACTGGCAACTATCATGGGTGGGATCTGCTTGCTCAAAATGGAGGAGAAAAACTGGCGCGGATCTTACGTGAAATGACGCTGATTTGCACTGTAGCGAAGGGCTGGCCACTGGCTGGCGCTGCAAAAACATGCCATAACAGAGAAACCAGTTTGGTTACGGGAGGTTAGCATGCATATCAGGGATATTATGACGACCCGGGTCGCCACCGTTTCAATGGATGATCGACTCCGAGTCATCAGGGATATCTTCGAGCAGGCACACTTTCGCCACCTGCTGGTGCTGGAAGAGGAGGAGCTGGTAGGAGTTATCTCGGATCGGGATCTGTTCCGCGCCATCAGCCCCTATCTCGACTCCGAAGCCGAGATGAGCCGCGATACCGAAACCCTCAACAAGCGGGCCCACCAGATCATGAGTCGTCAGCTCGTCACCATCGCTCCCCATCTCACCGTGCGCGACGGCGTCAAGCTGATGCTGGAGAAGGGGGTCTCCTGCCTGCCGGTGCTGGAGAATGGCGCCCTGGTCGGCATCATCAGCTGGAAAGATTTTCTCAAGGCGGCGCTGGAGAGTGATGCACTGGGCTGAGCCCGGGTACATAACAGTCATCTGTCACCGTAGCTGCTTGTGCCCGTCCTTGAGGGCCATAAGGGTACACGAAATGAATAGAGGGGAGCCAAGGCTCCCCTCTCTCTATGTGGTGGCTGGTGGCGCAGGTAAGTGCACCCCCTGCTGCTTCATCATGACTCCGGGGGCCCCTTGGCCAGGCTGGATGGGCCACTGCCGGAGAGGTGCGGCTGCAAGTGGGTGCGGATCTCCTGCAGAGTACGCTGGTACTGCTGGGCATGTTGATCCAGAAACGCAGGGCTGTGCTTGAGGCGCCGCTCCAGGGTATCGACCAGCAGCGCTACCTTAGGGGCAGCCATGCCCGTCGGCCAGCTGTGTTGCAGCAGTTCCAGCAATTGCCAGGCATCGCCGGGCAGGGCAGGGAACTCCTCCAGCAACTGCAAGCCGGCCTGCAGAGCCAGTTGATAATCACCTTTTTGTATCCCCTGATGGCGGGTCTGGCGCAAGCTGGTCAGGCGCTGCTCCCGCGTCGTCAACCGTTGGCCCAGTTCCGTTAGCAGATGGTGAAACAGTTTACGGGTCAGTGGGTGGGGCGCGACACGGTCACGGTAGTGTGCCAGTTGGGCGAGATAACGCTGGGCATGATGGGGCAGGCCACAAAACTGACAGACGGCAAAGCCCAACAACAGGGTGAGATGGTTCTCGCTCGCCTGGTTGGGTTGATGGTGGGCGATCAGGATCAACGCCTCGTCGAAGCAGTAATCCAGTCCCTGCATCAGTGCTTGCAGCAGCTCGTACTCCTGGGGAGGCAGGTTCACTGTTCGCTGCAGGTGGGTCCACTCCTGTTTCAGGGAGCGGATCCGGTTGCTGGACGGTGCATGCCACAGTACCGCCAGCATGGCATTGATCATGAAGTGGTCGATGGCCAACCGGACGCGCAGCTCACTGAAATAGTGAAGATTCAGGGTGCAGGCTTGTTCCAGTACCTTCCTCTCGTCTTGCTGTAACAGTCCCAGAATCATGGCCAGCTGATGCCAGCGTGGTTGATGAGGGCGGACTTGCTGCAGCTGCACCATGGTCTCCCAGGCTGCCTGCCACTGATGTTGGTGCAGCTGGCTGGCGAGTTGCAGCTCCAGTCGGGTGGCGGTCGGCAATATGGCCTGATGACGCTGCAAGTCAGTTTCGGCACTCTGCAGTTTGCCCAATCCCAACATGGCGTAAAACAGTCCGACCCTTGGCCAGCTTGCCCGATACTCGTTGGCGCAGAGGGCATAATGCTGAGCGGCAGTGAGCTGTTCGCTGGATTGCAGCAGCAGGTAGCCCTTGAACCGATCCAGCCAGGGGGCAAGGGGGCGGTTGTCCCGTTGATAGAGCAGGTCTTCACAGAGTGCGGTCGCCAGTTTCCACTCCCGCAGCAGGGCCGGAGGGGCGAGGGTGTGGGTCATTTTGCTCAGTTGTGCCAACTGCTTGAGCACAGTCGTGAGCTCTCCTGCCATGAAGGGGAGTGGCAGATGGAGGGAGAAGTAGAGGTCCGAGGGGAGAAAATCCTGCTCGTTCTGGTCCGCATCCAGCAACAACAGGACGCAGGCGGGTTGCAGCAGGCCGAGGTAGTGTGCCTCATGCAGCAGGCGGGCGCCGTCATGGCCCAGTTTTCTATTTTGCTGGCAGACAATGGCATCGAATGGCTGTTGTTGCAGCAGGGTGAGCAGACCGCTGCGTTCCTGACCCGGATGGCTGTGGTGGTGGATCCGTTCAGCAGGAATACCCTGTTCGGTCAGTTCTCTGGTGATGGCGCTACGGAGCAGGGGATCCTCTTCGAGCAGCAGTATCGTCATGCACGCGTCCTTTCAATACTCCACGAGTAGATCAGAGTAGACCCAAGAGGAACATAGCGACAACTCTGCGGAGGGAGGAAAAGTGACAGTAGTCAGCGCGGGAAGGGAGAGGGCACTATAGGTGGTTACCGGGAGCCATGTACCCCGGTGAGAAAGACACACTCTGTTTGACGGATCAGGTGTGAACCACTCCCTAGTTTCCCTTGCCAGCTGACTTCGAGCTTGCCGAGGCGGCCCAGATGGCGCAGCTCGAACTCGTAGCGCTGGCAGAGGTTGTCCTGAGGTAGGCTCGCCATCCCCGCTGGCAGTCGGTATTGATAGCGCAGGAGTGGCCCATCTTCCAGCTTGCTGGTCACTGGCACCAGCCCCTCTGGGGTGGGCTGCGGCGCCCCGAGTGCACGGCGCAAACTGAGCGGCGCATCGATCGCCTTTTGATAGTGCAGGCCATTCATCGCCGCCAGCTCCTCTTCCAGTCGTTGCAACTCCCCTTCCAGTCCATTGAGCGCAGCCCCCAGCTGCTGGTGGGTCGTTGACGAGGCGCAGCCACCCAGCAACAGGGTGGCAAGCAGCAGGGCGGCTCTGATGGGGGGCACGGCATCTCCTTGGCTATGACGATGAAGCGTGAAGGTCAGGTCTGCTGGCCCTGACTACAGCAGGGGATTGCTGGGGGGCGTCCCCTGCAGCAGTTGGGCCAGACGGGCCAGCCCCTCGCCGACCCGGGCGTCGGTGGCGGGTTGGCTCAGGCTCAGGCGCACCCCTTGCGGAGCGGCAAACTGACCGGCGGCGAAGTGTTCCCCGCTCGCCACGCCAACGTCAAGGGCATCGGCGGCGGCAGCAAACTGCTGGCTGCGCCAGGGCTCAGGCAGCGGCAGCCAGGCGTGCATGCTGCCCGGCTGCCAGCGGGCGGCGGGCAGCAGGTGGCGCAGCAGTTCGCCACGGCGCTTGAGGATCTCCCGCTGCTGCTCGACCAGCGGCATGATCTGGCGCTGACTGACCATTTTGCAGGCGAGCTCGATCAGCAGCGGACTCACCATCCAGCTCGACAGCCGCATGGTCTGGGCGAAGGCGCTGCGCAGGGCAGGGGGCGTCAGCACGAAGCCGACCCGCAGGCCGCCGCAGGCGATCTTGGCCAGACTGCCCAGATAGATGACCCGCTCCGGCGCCAGATTGACCAGAGGGATCACAGGTTGCTGGGGCAGCAGGCCATTGACGTCATCCTCGATGATCAGCAGATCGTGGCGACGGGCGATGGCGACGATGGCCTCCCGCCGCGCCAGACTCATGATGGCGGTGGTGGGGTTTTGCAGGGTCGGGGTGAGGTAGAGCAGCTTGGCCCGGCGGGTACGGCAGGCGGCGTCCAGTGCCTCGGGCAGCAGCCCCTCCTCGTCCATCGCCAGTCCCACCACCTGATTCTTCAGCTGGCGAGCGTTACCCAGCATACCGGGGTAGCTCAGCCCCTCGCACAGGATGGTCTCCCCCACGCAATTGGTCGCCAGCAGCGCCAGCATGATGCCGTGCTGGGCGCCGTGGCTGAATAGCAGGCGATCCTCACTGCAGGCCACCCCTTGCTCCGCCAGCCAGTCGACGAACTGCTGGCGCTGATCCGGTCGTCCCGCCTCCTTGTCGTAGCCGAGCAGGGCGTTGAGATCCCCGTCCGCCACTTCCCCCAGCATGGGGCGAATGATGGCCGCCCGATCCAGCTGCACCGGCAGGTTCTGCCACAGCTCGATGCGGTGCCCCTCCTCCTGGCGGATCACCCACTCATTGGCGGGATCCGTGTTCGCTCCCTTGACCCAGGTGCCGTGGCCCACCCGGGCGGCCAGCAGGCCGCGCCGCTCCGCCTCGCTGTAGGCGCGAGTGACGGTGCCAACGGTGACACCCAGACGATCCGCCAGGGATCGGTGGGTGGGCAATCGGGTCTGCGGTGGCAGCTCGCCATTCGCGATCCCCTGTTCGATCGCTTTGACCAGCTTGAGGTAGAGGGGGCCATCGAAGGCCGTAAGGTCGGGCGTCCAGATTGTCATGGTGACAATAAATCCATTGATCAAAATTTGTTGTCAATATAGCGTGAATTTCAACCTGATAACAACCAAATAGCACGCATTGTATCGATACAATGTGGCAAGCAAGGAGTCACAATATGACGATGGAGTGGTATGTCACCCTGTTCGGTTTTGCCGTACTCACCTGCGGTACGCCGGGGCCCAACAACCTGATGCTGACGGCTTCCGGCGCCAACTTCGGGGTGCGCCGCACCCTGCCACATCTGCTTGGGGTCGGATTGGGGCAGCCGGTGTTGCAACTGGTGCTGGCGCTGGGGCTCTATCCGCTGTTCGAGCGCTGGCCCCTGCTGCGCCTCGGTTTGCAGATCTTCGGCAGCCTCTATCTGCTGTGGCTGGCGTGGCGTATCGCGGTGGCTGGTGCGCCGGGGGATCCGGCCCGGAGGGCCCGCCCGCTAACCATGCTGGAGGGGCTGGGCTTTCAGTTCCTCAATCCCAAGGCGTGGATGATGGGGATCTCCGCCATCAGTCTGTTCAGCCTGCCCGGCGCCAGTTACTGGTCGAGTCAGCTGGCGGTGATGGTCATGTTTGCGCTGGTGGCCCTGCCGGTCTGCTTTGTCTGGGTGCTGTTCGGCCATCAGCTGAGCAACTGGATAAGCTCGGATCGGGGCTGGCGGCGACTCAACGGCTCCCTCGGTCTGCTGACGGCGCTCTGCGTGGTGATGCTCTGGTATTGAGCCGTGTTGCGCCGATGGGGGAGGTGGCCGAGAAAGAGGCATTTCTGACTTGTCGCCACGGGGTTGGCTCTGCATATTAGAAGGCTTTCCCCATAACGGGGGCGTTGCATCGACAAGAGGTTGAGATGGATCTGAACTGGTTACTGCCCCTGGCGGGGTTTGCCCTGGTTACCTGCGGCACGCCGGGGCCCAACAATATGTTGCTCACCAGCGCCGGGGCGGCGCAGGGTTTTCGCCGCACGATTCCCCTGCTGGTGGGGGTGGTCGGGGGGATCAATCTGATGATCCTCGCCACCGCGCTGGGGCTTGGCGTGGTGTTCGAGAAGGTGCCGCTGCTGCACGATGGCCTCAAGCTTATCGGTTCGGCATATCTGCTCTGGCTGGCGTGGAAGGTGGCGACCGCCAGCGGCCCGGCCGAGGGCAACCGGCCGCTCATTCCCGCTCATCAGGGGGCCATGCTGCAACTACTCAATCCCAAGGCATGGATGATGGCGCTCTCCGCCATCAGCGGTTTCACCCTGGCGGGGGAGGCTTACTGGCCCTCCGCGCTCTGGGTGCTGGTGATCTTCTTTATTACCGGCCTCTATACCGGGGCGTTCTGGGTGCTTTTTGGCGCCCAGGTGCGGCAAATCATTCGCACAACCCGGGGGTGGCGGCGTTTCAATCTTGGCATGGGGCTGGCGACGGCCGCTTGTGTCGGGATGATCTGGATTTAGCCCGGGGTTGACCCGGGCCTTTACCGGCTGTCTTGTTGGCCCTGCGGGGCCTTTTTTATCTCGTCCGCGTGGCCTTGCCTGCAAGGTGGCGTGGTTCTGCCCTCCCTTGGGATAAAAGGAGTTCATATGAAATGTATCGGTCTGCTGGGTGGCATGAGCTGGGAGTCCACCGTCAGTTACTATCAGGCGCTCAACCGCGGGGTGCGCGCACAGCTTGGCGGTTTGCACTCGGCGCGGGTGCTGCTCAATAGCGTCGACTTTGCCGGTATCGAGAGGTTGCAGCATGCCGGTGACTGGCCCGCTACCGCCCGCCTGCTGGCGGCGGAGGCGCGCAAGTTGCAGGATGGCGGCGCCGATTTCTTGCTGATCGGCACCAACACCATGCACAAGGTGGCCCCCGAGATTGAGGCGGCCATCGATATCCCGCTGCTCCATATCGCCGATGCCACCGCGGCCAAATTGCGGGCGGACGGGATAACCCGGGTCGGCCTGCTCGGCACCCGCTTCACCATGGAGCAGGATTTTTACAAGGGGCGCTTGCAGGAGCGCTTCGGGTTGGCGGTGCTGGTACCCGATGAGGCCGGGCGGGAGCGGGTACACAGGATCATCTATGACGAGCTCTGTCTGGGGGAGATCCGTGAATCATCGCGGGCCGAGTATCTGGCCATTATCGAGGGGCTGGCGGCCGCGGGTGCCGAGGCGGTGATCCTCGGCTGCACCGAGATTGCCCTGCTGGTGGGGGATGCCCGGGCGGCAGTGCCGCTCTACGATACCACTGCCATCCATGCCGAAGCGGCGGTCGCGCTGGCACTGGCATCCGATTAATAAACTGGTCAGATCTCACTATTCATGCTTGTCTCATACCCCTTGCCATAAAAGCGTGTAAAATTGCGCCCTGAATTTTCCCCGGCCAACGCGGGTTGGCGGCGGTTTCCTAGCATGCAAGGCTGACATTGTGACTGAAGTAGATAGATTCGCGGATATTCGCCCCTACCGCGATGAAGAAGTGCCGGCAGCCATCGAACGGCTGATCCAGGATGATGAATTTATCGGCGCCATCGCCAAGTATCGTTTCGGTTCCCTGATGAGCTGGTTGGGTTGGGCCATCCGCCCGATGATCCGCCTGTTCCTGCGCCGCAAATGGTCAAAAGTGACCACAGTGCATCAGGTCCAGATGGGGGTCACCCGGTACATGTCCCGCATGATCGCCACCTCCACCAAGGGGGTGACCTTTTCCGGGATCGAGCATCTGAAGAAAGAGCAGGGTTATCTGTTTGTCTCCAACCACAGAGACATCGCCATGGACCCGGCGTTCGTCAACTGGGGGCTGCACACCCACGGTTTCGATACCGTGCGCATCGCCATCGGCGACAACCTGCTGCGCAAACCCTGCGCCACCGAGCTGATGAAGCTCAACAAGAGCTTTATCGTCAAACGCTCCGCCAAGGGGCCGCGGGAGATGATGAAGGCGCTCGGCGAGTTGTCTGCCTATATTGGCAACTCGGTCCACGAAGGTCACTCCATCTGGATTGCCCAGAAGGAAGGGCGCGCCAAGAATGGCGATGACAAGACAGATCCCGCCATCCTCAAGATGTTCTACGTCGACGGCAAGAAGCAGAAGATCGACTTTGTCGACTACATGCGTAGCCTCAATATCGTGCCGGTCAGCATCAGCTACGAGCTGGACCCCACCGACAAGGCGAAGGCGCGCGAGCTCTACGAGAAATCGGTCAACGGCAGCTACGAGAAGGGCGAGTTCGAAGATATCGAGAGCATTGTCGCCGGTATCGTCGGCATGAAGGGGCGGGTACATGTCTCTTTCGGCGCCCCCATTACCGAGGGCTTCAGCGATCCGGACGAACTGGCCGCGCTGATCGACAAGGCGATCTGGAGCAGTTACCACCTGTTCCCCAGCAACTATCTGGCGGCAGATGTCTCCGGCAAGGCCAATACCATCGAGCAGGCGGCCTTCCTGACCCGTCAGTCAGAGGTGCCGGAAGAGCACAAGGCGATCTGGCGGGCCATGTACGCCAAACCGGTGGAAAACGCCAAAAAGGCTTGAATGAAACCGGTTGTTAAACGGTTTTGCGAAAAAAACGGGCGCTGATGCGCCCGTTTTTGCGTCTGGTCAAAGTCGAGGGGGAAAGGGTGGTGAATAATATGGTTTCAGCTGGTACGATCACTATGAAAATGGGATTATGTCTCTTGGCAAGGTGCTGACGAGTGTGTAACAGTGCCCATATAGCTGAACATGAGCAAAAGCTCTAAACCGGTTTGCACGGATTGCAGACGGCATTATTGAAGGACCTGTCACAGGTCCTTTTTCATTGGCTGGCAAAGATGCCGCCCAGATATACCTAACAGGAAACAGACGCCATGATCACCGGTAGCCTGAACACCCTGCAGCGGACGCCGCTGCCCGCCCCGCTGGCCCGCATCATGGCCGAGGTGGTGAAGAGCGTGGCGCACTGGGGTGACGCTCCGCTCGGCAAGACCGAGATCGATGGCCTCAATCTGTTCTGTCTGGTGAGCGAGGATCTGACCGAGCCAGCCGCGGATCGCCGTGGCGAATTCCATCAGCAGTATCTCGATATCCAGTTGCTACTGCGCGGTGAAGAGTGGATAGGTGTGGGCCCCCACGACTACGTGAGCGACGGCGCCGACCATCCCCATCCCGACCTCTGGTTTGTCGATGACGAGCAGACCAGCTACTTGGCGCTGCAACCGGGCGATTTCGCCATCTTCTGGCCGGGCGAGCTGCACCGCCCGCTCTGTACCTTCAACCAGCCCGCCAAGGTGAAGAAGCTGGTGGTCAAGGTACACAAGGATCTGCTGGCTATCGCCTGAGCACTCCCATTGAGGCGAGCCCTGTGCTGCTGATGCGTTGAGGCTCGCAAGCATTGAAACCAGTGATACGCACCACAAGTTGCGATCACTCTTTCAAGAGCAAGAATTGAAAAATTGGACGCACCCTCCTGCGACCATAAGCCCCCGGCAGGGGAATCCCATCCTCTTTTGGATGACACGACACTGTCGGCATAAAGCCGAAGCACAGGAAGATGTAGAAAATGAGCAAGTTGGTATTGATCCTTAACTGCGGTAGCTCTTCCCTGAAATTTGCCGTAATGGACGCCGAAACAGGTGAGGACATGCTGTCCGGCCTGGCCGAATGCTTCAATCTGGATGATGCACGTATCAAATGGAAACTCCACGGGGTCAAGGGCGAAGCCATGCTGGGAGCGGGTGCCGCTCACCAGGAGGCCCTCGACCATATCGTGGGTCACATCCTGCCGCAGGATCCGACTCTTGCCGAGCAACTGGTGGCCATCGGTCACCGAATCGTACACGGTGGCGAGCAGTTCTCCCGCTCCGTGCGCATTGATGACGGCGTGATCGCCGGTATCGAAGCCGCCATTCCGTTCGCCCCGCTGCACAACCCGGCCCACCTCATCGGTATTCGCGCCGCGCTGAAAGTGTTCCCGCAGCTGTCCGAGAAGAACGTGGCCGTGTTCGACACCGCTTTCCACCAGACTCTGCCGCAAGAGGCCTACCTCTATGCGCTGCCGCACAAGCTCTACCGCGAACACGGCATCCGTCGTTACGGTGCCCACGGTACTTCTCACCGCTACATCGCGGAAGAAGCCGCAAAAGAGCTGGGCAAGCCGTTGAATGAACTGAACATCATCAACTGCCACCTGGGTAACGGTGCCTCTGTCTGCGCCATCAAGAACGGCGAATCCGTTGACACCTCCATGGGTCTGACTCCGCTGGAAGGTCTGGCGATGGGTACCCGCTCCGGCGATATCGATCCGGCCGTGGTCTTCTTCATGCACGACCAGCTCGGTTACAGCGTGGAGCAGATCAACCACACCCTGACCCGTGAGTCCGGTCTGCTGGGGCTGACCGAAGCGAGCAGCGACTGCCGCTACGTCACCACCAACTACGCTACCGACGCCGGTGCCAAGCGTGCGCTGGATGTCTTCACCTACCGTGTGGCCAAGTATGTCGGTGCCTATGCCGCTGCGATGGACGGTCGTCTGGATGCCGTGGTCTTCACCGGCGGTATCGGTGAGAACGCCGCCATGGTGCGCGAGATGGTGCTGAACCGTCTGGCCCTGTTCGGCTTCAAGGTGGACAAAGAGGCCAACAACGCCGCGGTACTGGGTGGCGAAGGTCGCATCACCACCGCCGACAGCCGTTGCGCCATGGTGATCCCGACCAACGAAGAGCTGGTCATCGCCCGCGATGCCCTGAGCCTGGTCTGCTAAGTCAGCCTCGCTTTGAAACAACGCCCGGCCTGTGCCGGGCGTTGTCATTTCTGGCGTATGCCGATTTGACATGGGGGAGGGGAGCGGTACCCTGACCACCACTGTTTTTGCAGCCAGCGGGCTGCCCGGTTCGGGAGAGAGCAATGAAAGAGGCGTTTTTTAACTGGTTGTCGGGCCTTGGGGTGGAAGTGACCAGCCTGATGGCGCTGGTGATCGCGCTGGGCTTTATCGTCATCACCTCGTTGCTGCTGCATATGGCGCTGCACCGGGTGCTGCTGGTCCGGCTGGTGGGGATCCTCGGCAAGGCCAAGCAGGTATGGTTGCCGCCCCAGCTGCAACAGCGCCTTTTCAACCGGCTCGCCTTCGTTTTGCAGGGGGCCGTGCTACTCGGTCAGGCGGAGATCTGGCTGCCTCGTCAATCGGATAGCCTCAAGCTTATCGAGATGGTGGCCCAGCTCTGGATTTTGCTGTTCCTGCTGCTGGCCTTCTTCGCCCTGCTTGACTGCCTGTTGTCGGTGAGCCGTTACACCCGCCTTGGTCGGGATTTGCCCCTGCGCGGCATCTTCCAGGGGGCCAAGCTGGTAGGCAGCATTCTGGTGGGCATCCTGATGATCGCCCTGCTGCTCGGCAAGTCGCCGCTGTTCCTGTTCAGCGGTCTGGGTGCCATGACCGCAGTGCTGATGCTGGTATTCAAGGACCCCATCCTCGGGCTGGTGGCGGGGATCCAGCTCTCCGCCAACCGGATGCTGAGCGTCGGTGACTGGCTGCAGATGGACAAGTACGGCGCCGATGGCGAGGTGACCGACATCGGGCTTACCACGGTCAAGGTGTCGAACTGGGACAAGACCATCACCACCATTCCCACCTATGCCCTGATCTCCGACTCTTTCAAGAACTGGCAGGGGATGACCGAGTCGGGCGGCCGCCGCATCAAGCGCAGCGTCAATATCGACATGACCAGTGTGCGCTTTCTGACGGCCGATGAGCAGTTGCAGCTCAAGCAGGCGCAACTGTTGGCTCCCTATCTCAGCCGCAAGGAGCAGGAGCTGAGCGCTTACAACCAGCAGCTGAGCGATGCCCTGAGCTGCCCCATCAACGGCCGTCACCTCACCAACCTCGGCACCCTGCGCGCCTATCTGGATGCCTACCTGCGTGCCCACCCCGGCATTCGCAAGGACATGACCCTGATGGTGCGCCAGCTGGCACCCACGTCAGACGGTCTGCCGCTGGAAATTTACTGCTTTACCGCGACCACCGCATGGGCCGATTACGAAGGGATCCAGGCCGATATTTTCGACCATATCTTCGCCATCATTGAGCAATTTCATCTGCGGTTGCATCAATCTCCCACAGGTTACGACATGCGTGCCTGGCAACGGGGATAAACAGGGAAACCGGACGGGTCGGGGACGCGGAAAAAACCGCATATTAATCATCGACCCGTCGCCACTTGTCAGTTGAAATTTGCCGTGCAGAGGAGAAAAATGGCGGCCTTCTCTTCGCGCCCCTGATCCTCTCTTGATCAGCTGCCAGCCCAGAGACGTCACTTCAAGTCATCATCATGGGAAAGTTATGAAGCTCCTTCGCAATAGTGTGGCAACACTCTGCTACAGCCTGCTGCTGACCGCTGCGCCGGTTTTCGCTGTTGAATATGCTCTGCCTGCGGCCAACAGCCGTCTGGTAGGGGAAAATCTGGAATACGTGGTTCCGGCCGAAGAGAACGGCCAGCCGCTGGAGGCCATTGCGGCCAAATTCCAGCTGGGGCTCACCAACATGACCGAAGCCAACCCCGATGCGGATCCCCTGCTGGTACAGACCGGCGAGAAGCTGGTGATCCCCCAGCAACTGATCCTGCCGGATGCACCCCGTGAAGGGATCGTGCTGAACGTGGCCGAGATGCGCCTCTACTACTACCCCAAGGGTAAAAAAGTGGTGGAAGTGCTGCCCATTGGCATCGGCCAGCTCGGTACCGATACTCCGGAAAACTGGGTGACCAGTGTGCAGCGCAAGAAAGCGGGCCCGACCTGGACCCCGACCGCCAAGATGCATGCCGAATATGCCGCCCGTGGCGAGAGCTTGCCTGCGGTATGGCCGGCCGGCCCGGACAACCCCATGGGTCTGTTTGCCCTCTACATCGGCAAGATGTACGCCATCCACGGTACCAACGCCAACTTCGGCATCGGCCTGCGGGTGAGCCACGGTTGTGTGCGTCTGCGCAACGACGACATCGCCTACCTGTTCAAGCAGGTACCGGTCGGTACTCGCGTCCAGTTCGTCAACCAGCCGATCAAGGCCTCTCTCGAGCCCAACGGTGTCCGCTATCTGGAAGTGCATCAGCCGCTGTCGCGCAGCGAAGAGGAGTTCAACTCCAAGCTGCCGGCACCGCTGCCGATGACCCCGGCGGTGACCCGCTTCATTGCCCACGCCGACAGCGACTCCCAGTTGGTGAAGCAGGCGCTGGAGCAGCGCAACGGCATGCCGATGGCAATCAACCGCTAACGGCAAATCCCCGTCACGACAAAGGGCGAACAGCATGCTGTTCGCCCTTTTTGTTTCTGCTAGGCTGACTCAGCTTCGCAGCAGATTTTTCTGCAGCTCGCTGCCGAGCTGATCGAGCAGCTGATAACGCGCCTTGTAGCTGGCCCGCTTGCGGGAGGGGATCTCCTCCAGCGTCTTGCGGGGTACCTCCAGCGGCAGGCTCATCCAGAGTTCATCCTGCACACAGCCCTGATGCTCCTGCCACAAGCCGTCGAGGTCGAACTTGACCCGATCGGCGGTGCGTTTGCTGCTCTGATAGACGTGGCTTTGGGTGCGGATCCCGAGCAGGCTCTTGCACGCCAACCCCCGGGCCAGCTCGGCGGCCATATAGACCAGCAGGGACATGGGGCGCAGCCCGCCGCACGCCTTGGTGACCTGCTTGATCTCCTCGCTCTGCCCCTTGCCGCCCTGCAGCGAGCAGATCTCGAGGGTCGGGTTCGGCGCGGGGCGTAGATTGAGGGCCATGTAATAGAGGGCCGCGTCACCCAGCTTGAGGGTCAGGCTCATCTCCCCCTCTTTGCCCATGTGGGTTTGGTAATCCAGTTGCAGGGTCAGCGGTGCCGTCAGCTTGTCGCTCTGCCATTGGGCCAGCAGCAGGCCGTGCCCGCTGTAGATTGCCAGCTGTTGCGCCTTGGGCAGCTGACGTGCCAGCTGCTGGTAGTGGCCGCTGATAAGCCCGGCTCGCAGGCGCTTGCTGAGCCCCTTGTGGCGATAGGGGTGGATCGGCTTTTCCAGAATATCGGGGAAGCGGCTGATCGCCTGCGCCAGCAGCGGTTGCTCCTGCTGCTGGCGATAGAGGGCGCGGGCGCCGGGATTGAGCCAGAGACGCCCCACATACTTGGCCCGTCGGATGAGATGACCCGACTCCTCCACCGGGTGAAGGCGGCGGGCGAGGGTTCGCAGGTGTGACAGATGAGATGACATGGTGCCGACCTTTGACTGGTGTGATGAGACAGGGCGGGGAGTGTAGGAGCGGGGCGCTGGCTTGTAAAAAAATGGATAGTAACAAAATGTGAAAACATAACGCTCAGTAGCGGCTGGCGCAGCGAGATGACCGTCACGGCCACGGCAGGAAATCTGGCTCCATCCTCTTGATGCGGCAGATGATTTGATGCGCAAAGGTTTTTATTGTGTTTTGTGTTTGTTAAAAGTGGTTGAGCTGGCGCGAACGGCTGATTAAGCTAGGCCGGTTTTTTAGGGATGAGCCCGTCACCAGAGCGGGCAGAAAATGACACAAAACGGAGTTTTGCATGACAGCTAGCACACCCATGTTAATCACCTTCCTGGTGTATATCCTCGGAATGGTGTTGATCGGCTTCGTCGCCTATCGCGCCACCCGCAACTTTGATGACTACATTCTGGGCGGCCGCCGGATGGGGAGCTGGGTTACCGCTCTCTCTGCCGGCGCCTCCGACATGAGCGGTTGGTTGCTGATGGGCCTGCCCGGCGCCGTCTTCGTCAGCGGCATCTCCGAGAGCTGGATCGCCATCGGTCTGGTGATAGGTGCCTACCTCAACTGGCGCTGGGTAGCGGGTCGTCTGCGGGTACATACCGAGAAGAACCGCAATGCCCTGACCCTGCCGGACTATTTCACCTATCGCTTTGAAGATCACAGCAAGGTGCTGCGCATTCTCTCTGCGCTGGTGATCCTGCTCTTCTTCACCATCTATTGCGCCTCCGGCGTGGTGGCCGGTGCCCGCCTGTTCGAGAGCACCTTCGGCATGGATTACAACACCGCCCTCTGGGTCGGTGCCGCTGCCACCATCACCTACACCTTCTTCGGCGGCTTCCTCGCGGTGAGCTGGACCGACACGGTGCAGGCGACCCTGATGATCTTCGCCCTGATCCTGACCCCGGTCTTCGTCATCATCGCCGTCGGCGGGGTGGATAGCGCCATGATCGAGGTGGCCGCCAAGAGCGCCACCAACCTCGACATGTTCAAGAATCTGGATGTGATCGCCATTGTCTCGCTGATGGCCTGGGGCCTTGGTTACTTCGGTCAGCCCCACATTCTGGCCCGTTTCATGGCGGCGGATTCCCACCACTCCATGGCCAATGCCCGCCGTATAAGCATGACATGGATGGTGTTCTGCCTCGCTGGTGCGGTGGCCATCGGCTTCTTCGGGCTGGCCTACTTCGCCCGCTTCCCGGAAGTGGCGGCTGGAGTGACCGGCAACCCGGAGCGGGTCTTTATCGAGCTCTCCAAGATCTTGTTCAACCCCTGGATCGCCGGGGTGCTGCTCTCCGCCATCTTGGCGGCGGTAATGAGCACTCTAAGTTGTCAACTACTGGTCTGCTCCAGCGCCATCACAGAGGATCTCTACAAACCCTTCCTGCGCAAGAACGCCTCCCAGCGTGAGCTGGTGTGGGTGGGTCGCCTGATGGTGCTGCTGATCGCCGTGATTGCCATCGCCGTCGCCATGAATCCGGAAAACCGGGTGCTGGGGCTGGTGAGCTACGCCTGGGCCGGTTTCGGTGCCGCCTTTGGCCCCGTGGTGCTGCTCTCCGTGCTGTGGCCGCGGATGACCCGCAACGGCGCGCTGGCCGGCATGCTGGTCGGTGCTATCACCGTCATCGTCTGGAAGCAGTTCGGCTGGCTGGGGCTGTATGAGATCATCCCGGGCTTCCTGTTTGCATTGTTGGCCATCGTGGTGGGCAGTCTGCTGGGCGAAGCGCCCTCAAAAGCGATGCTGGAGCGTTTCCGCGATGCCGAGGAGGAGTACAACACTCCGGCCGAGAGCGCGGGAGAGCCGGTCGCGGTGAACTGATCCCCCTTACCGCTTTCTGATTGAGAGCCCCGCCCCCGGACAAGGAGCGCCCTGGTTGGCCATCCTTGCACCGGTTTGGCGGGGCTTTGTGCTATCTGATTCACTCTTGGGCACTTTTTTATGTTCGGCCGGTGGCTCCCGGGTGCTCGCTTTCTTTTGTCTTGGCACCGAATATGGGACACTAGGCCGCCTGAAGGAGACCTAGTGCATGCGGCTATTCACCCTGATCCTGATCCTCCTGCTGGGGGGACTGCAATATGACCTCTGGCTGGGGAAGAACGGGCTATCCGATTATCAGAACCTGTCGGAGGCCATCTCGCAGCAACAGCGGGACAACCAGACTCTCAAGGATCGTAACGACCTCATTTACCGCGAGATAGATGATCTCACCTCTGGCCTCGAGGCCATCGAGGAGTTGTCGCGCAACGATCTGGGTTACATCAAGCAGGGGGAGACCTTCTACCGGATCATCCCCAAAGAGAAAGACAAAGAGACAGCGCCGGACGATGAGCCCTACGATGACTGATGCCAGCCGGGTATCCGGCCTGACGGCGATCGTCCCTGCCGCCGGTATCGGCAGCCGAATGGGGGCCGATTGCCCCAAGCAGTACCTGCAACTGGCGGGTAAAACCATTCTCGAACATACCCTGGAGCGGCTGCTCTCCCACCCGGCCATCGCCCAGGTGATCGTGGCGCTGGCGCCCCATGACCGCTGGTTCGAGGCCCTGTCCGTTGCGGCCGACCCGCGCATTGTGCGGGTCGAGGGAGGCGCCGAGCGCGCCTTTTCCGTCCTCAATGGCCTCCATGTGGCGCAAGGGGAGTGGGTGCTGGTGCACGATGCGGCCCGTCCTTGCCTGACTCACGGCGATCTCGATGCGCTGATTGTCGCGGCCATGGGCTGTGGCGGCGCCATTCTCGGCAGTCGGGTGCGCGATACCATGAAGCGCTCCGATGGGGAGTGCAATATCATCGCCACCGTCGAGCGCGAGCAGCTCTGGCATGCCCTGACGCCGCAGATGTTCCCGACCCGTGCCCTGAAGCGGGCGCTGGAAGAGGGGCTGCTGCTGGGCGCCACCATCACCGACGAGGCCTCCGCCATGGAGCGGGCCGGATTCACGGTGCGGATGGTGGAGGGGCGCGCCGACAATATCAAAGTGACCCGGCCGGAAGACTTGTCGCTGGCGGGGCTGTTTTTAAGCCAGCAGGCATAAGCCCCTCAGTCAGAACAGACCGTTCAGAGCAGAGTGTCTCGAACAAACAGGCCCGAACAAGGAGTTAGCATGATCCGGATTGGACATGGTGTGGACGTACACAAAATTGATGGGGTTGGTTTCAGCATGTTGGGAGGTTGCCGCTGATGATGCGCATTGGTCATGGTTTTGATGTTCATAAATTTGGTGGTGTTGGCCCCTGCATGCTGGGTGGCGTGCCGGTTCCCTACGAGCAGGGGCTGGTTGCCCACTCCGACGGCGATGTGGTGCTGCACGCGGTAAGCGATGCCCTGCTGGGGGCTATTGGTGCCGGTGACATCGGTCGCCACTTCCCCGATTCCGCTGCCGAGTTCAAGGGGATCGACAGTCGCATTCTGCTGCGTGATGTCTTTGCCCGGGTACAGAAGGCGGGGTATGCCATCGGAAACCTGGATGTGACCATCATCGCTCAGGCCCCCAAAATGGCCCCCCATATCGACGCCATGTGCGCCGTGCTGGCCGCCGATCTGCAATGTGATTTGAACCGGGTGAACGTCAAGGCGACCACCACCGAACAGCTTGGGTTTACGGGGCGCAAGGAAGGGATCGCCACCGAAGCCGTCGTCCTACTGGTGAAACAATAATGCTGGAACAACTTGCCTATCTGCACGGGGCGCCCACTGCCCGCGGTATTCTCAAGGCCGAGGCCGCCGACTTCGTGGTCAATGAAGATCTCGGCTTCGAGCCTTGCGGGGAAGGGGAGCATATCTTCGTCCGGGTGCGCAAAACCGGCGAGAACACCGCCTGGGTAGCGGGTCTGCTGGCCGATGCGGCAGGGGTCAACCGCAATGCGGTGACCTGGGCGGGCCTGAAGGATCGCCACGCGGTGACCGAGCAGTGGTTTGGCATTCACCTGCCAGGCAAGGCCGAGCCGGACTTGTCGCTCATCGAGAGCGACAGCATCCAGATCCTGCAAGCCAGGCGTCACAACCGCAAATTGCGGGTCGGCTACCTCAAGGGCAACCACTTCACCCTGCGTCTCACCGGTCTGGAACAGGCCGACGGGCTGGAAGCGCGCCTGCAGGCCATCGCCACTCAGGGCGTGCCCAATTACTATGGTGAGCAGCGTTTTGGCCGCGATGGCAACAACCTGGAAGCGGCCAAGGCGATGTTTGCCGGCAAGCGGATCAAGGATCGCAACAAGCGTTCCCTCTACCTCTCTGCCGCCCGCAGCATGCTGTTCAACGCCATTGTCAGCGCCCGTATCGAGCAGGGGCTGGCTCATCAGCTGCTGGTCGGTGATTGCGTGATGCTCAAGGGCAGCCACTCCATCTTCAGCGAAGAGAGCGTGACCCCCGAGCTGGAAGCGCGTCTTGCCTCCGGCGACGTGCAGCTGACCGCGCCCCAGTGGGGCCGTGGCCGCTTGGCCAGTCAGGGCGCCGCTGCCGAGTTCGAACAGGGCGTGCTGGCTCCTTACAGCGATTGGTGTGACGGGCTGGAGAAGGCCGGGCTGGAGCAGGACAGGCGCCCCCTGCTGCTCAAGCCGGAGCAGATGAGCTGGCAGCTGGACGGCGAGGCGCTGACCCTCTCCTTCTTCCTGCCGGCGGGCGCGTTTGCCACCAGCGTGGTGCGCGAGTTAATGCAGGCCGAAGAGGCCGATCACGGTTTCAGGAATCAGACCGATGCGAATTCTGGTCAGTAATGATGATGGTGTGCATGCCGAGGGCATTCGTGCCCTCAGCGAGGCGCTGCGCGCCTGCGGCGAGGTCATTGTGGTGGCGCCGGATCGCAACCGCAGCGGCGCGAGTCACTCCCTGACGCTGGAAGTACCGCTGCGGGTTACCCGCATTGCAGAAAACGGCTTTAATGGATGCGAGAGCTATGCGGTGAAGGGGACGCCGACTGATTGCGTGCATCTGGCGGTCAACGAGCTGGTGCGCCCTGAACCCGACATGGTGGTGGCCGGCATCAACCACGGCGCCAACCTGGGGGATGATGTCATCTACTCGGGCACGGTCGCCGCGGCCACCGAGGGGCGCCATCTTGGCTACCCCTCCATCGCCATCTCGCTGGTGGGCAAGACCCACTTCGCCACGGCGGCCCACTATGCGGCCCTGCTGGTGAAGGGGCTGATGAAACACCCCCTGCCTGCCGATCAGATCCTCAACGTCAACGTGCCGGACTTGCCCCTCGAGCAGATCAAGGGGATCAAGACCACCCGCCTTGGCAACCGCCACCGGGCGGAGTCGGTGATCTGCACCGAGGATCCCCGTGGCCAGCCCATCTACTGGATCGGCCCCCCCGGTAGCCAGCAGGATGCCGGTGACGGTACCGATTTTGCTGCCATCGAGCAGGGCTATGTCTCGATTACCCCCCTGACCATCGATATGACTGCCTATGACAGTCTCGCCGGTCTGGGGGCCTGGTTAGATCTGCAGGGATGAGGGTGGTGTGATAGTACAGCGCCTGTTAAATCAGCTCATTGCGCAGGATATTCGCGATTTTCGCGTGCTGGCGACCATCGCGAAAGTGCCGCGCCAGCTGTTCGTGGACGAGGCCATGGCGCACAAGGCGTGGGATAACACCGCCCTGCCCATTGGCCACGGCCAGACCATTTCGCAGCCCTATATGGTGGCGCGAATGACCGAGTTGCTGATGCAAAACAATCCGGCCCATGTGCTGGAGATTGGCACTGGCTCGGGCTACCAGACGGCGATCCTCGCCCATCTGGTGGAGCATGTGTATACCGTGGAGCGGATCAAGTCGCTGCAGTTCCAGGCCAGACGCCGACTGCGCCAGCTCGATCTGCACAATGTCTCGGCCAAGCACGGCAACGGCTGGCTGGGGTGGCCCAATAAGGGGCCTTATGATGCCATTCTGGTGACGGCCGCGGCGAGCGAGATCCCGACGGCACTCACCGATCAGCTGGCCGAAGGGGGCCGACTGGTGTTGCCCGTGGGTGACAGCCAGCAGACCCTGCAACTGATCGAACGATCCGGATCCCAGCTGACCAGCCGTATTCTGGAGCCGGTACGATTTGTTCCCCTGATTGACGGAGATGTTGAGTGAAGTTGTTTTCCCGTTTGTACGTACTGGTGATGCAGTGGGCTCGCCACAAGCATGCCCCCTGGTATCTCTCCATCACCGCTTTCATCGAGTCGGTATTCTGGCCCATCCCGGTGGACGTGATGCTGGCACCGATGGCGCTCGCTAAGCCAAACAAGGCGTGGCACTACGCCACGCTGGCCACCCTCTTCTCTGTGCTGGGCGCCCTGTTTGGCTATGCCCTTGGCTATGCGCTGTGGGATCCGGTCGTGCTGCCACTGGTGGAGTCTGTGGGCTATCAGGACAAGATCGAGATTGCTCGCAACTGGTTTGAGCAGTGGGGGATCTGGGTCATTTTCATTGCCAGCTTCACCCCTATCCCCTACAAGGTGTTTACCGTGACGGCAGGGTTGTTGCAAATGGCTCTGCTGCCCTTCATCATCACCTCCCTCATCGGTCGTGGCATGCGCTTTTTCCTGGTTGCGGGCCTGATGCGTTGGGGTGGCGAGAAGATGGAACGCAAACTGATGCACTACGTAGATGTGCTCGGTTGGCTCTGTATTGGTCTGGCCGTGGTGGCCTATTTCTGGTTTAGTCGTTAAGGATCCATTATGCGTTCGCGTATTTGGCAAGGAAGCAGTGTCGTGGTGTTGTCATGGCTGCTGCTTGCCTGCTCCTCCAGTAAAAATGCAGCTCCGGTAGATGGTGTTGATGAGGGGCAGTTTGTCTCGACCATTCCGGCTCGCCAAAGCGGTGCCCAGGTCAGCGCCCCCATTCAGGGCGGCAGCTATGTGGTGAAACGGGGCGATACCCTCTACTCCATCGCCTTCAACTCCGGCAACGACGTGCCGTCGCTGGCCAGCCTCAACAACATCAGCCCGCCCTACAACATCTATCCGGGGCAGCGACTGCGACTCGATGGTTCCAGCGCCAGTGTTGGCAGCAGCCGCAGTGCCGGTACCTATGAGGTGCGCCGCGGCGATACCCTGAGCAGCATCGGCCGCCAGTTCGGCATGACGCCGCAGGCGCTGGCCCAGAGCAATAACCTGAGCGCCCCCTATGCGCTGCAACCGGGTCAGGTGCTCAATGTCCAGACCGCAGGCGGCGGTTCGACCCAGATGGTGGCTGCGACTCGTCCGGCAACCGTGACGCCGGTGGCCGTGAGCCGTCCGAGCAGCGGTCCGCGTCCGTTGGCCGAGCCGAGTGGATCTGGTCAGACCACGCCGTTCATCTCTCAGAAATCCGTTGCTCCGGCAGCACCGAAGGAATACGCTCAGTCCAAAGAACAAAAAATAAACAACCCCCAGTCGAGACTTGCTTGGCACTGGCCCGCAAAAGGCCGGATTGTCGAGGGGTTCTCTGTTGCAGAACAGGGTAACAAAGGGATCGACATAGCCGGCCAGAAGGGGCAACCCGTCTACGCCGCCAGCAGCGGTAAAGTGGTATACGCTGGCAGTGCTTTAAGGGGGTACGGCAAGCTGATTATCCTCAAGCATGATGATGACTATCTCTCCGCTTACGCACACAACGACGAGTTGCGGGTGAAGGAAGGGGACAGCGTCAAGGGGGGCTCGGTCATTGCCAACATGGGTAGCACGGACGCGCCGGATGTGCGATTGCATTTCGAGATCCGGTACAGAGGCAAGTCGATCAATCCGATGAGCTATTTGCCAAAGCGTTAACCCCAGAGAGACCGTCTTACTCTGGTAACGTCAGGGAGACACACCATGAGCCAAGAACAACTGGTAATGCAGGATGCAGAGTTAGAGTTTGACGCTGAACCCGAATCTCATGAAGTAGAAGAGTTGCAGGAGGTAGCCGCCGAGGCGGAAGATATTATCTCCGATGAGTTGCTGGCACCGGAACTGAACAAGGTGATGGATGCCACGCAACTCTATCTGGGGGAGATAGGTTTCTCCCCGCTGCTCACTGCCGAAGAGGAAGTCTACTACGCCCGTCGTGCCTTGCGCGGTGACAAAGCCGCCCGCAAGCGCATGATCGAGTCCAACCTGCGACTGGTGGTGAAAATCGCCCGCCGTTACAACAACCGTGGCCTGGTGCTGCTGGATCTCATCGAAGAGGGCAACCTCGGTCTTATCCGCGCGGTCGAGAAGTTTGACCCCGAGCGCGGCTTCCGTTTCTCTACCTATGCTACCTGGTGGATCCGCCAGACCATAGAGCGGGCCATCATGAACCAGACCCGCACCATCCGTCTGCCCATTCATGTGGTCAAAGAGTTAAACGTTTACCTGCGCACCGCGCGCGAACTCTCTCACCGTCTCGATCACGAGCCGACCGCCGAGGATATCGCCTTCGCGCTGGATCGTTCGGTGGATGACGTGAACCGCATGCTCAAACTCAACGAGAAGATCACCTCGGTGGACACCCCCATTGGTGGCGATCGCGACAAGGCGCTGCTGGATGTGCTCTCCGACGAGCGCGGCATGGGGCCTGAGTTGGAGTCACAGGAAGATGATATGCGCAGCAGCATTGTACACTGGCTGGAAGAGCTCAACCCCAAGCAGCGGGAAGTGCTGGCCCGTCGTTTCGGTCTGCTGGGTTATGAGCCTGCCACCCTCGAGGATGTGGGGGCCGAGATTGGCCTGACCCGCGAGCGGGTACGCCAGATCCAGGTGGAGGGGCTGCGCCGTCTGCGGGAGATCCTGCTGAGCCAGGGGCTCTCCATCGAGGCGCTATTTCGTACCAATTAAGCATCCGCACCAATTAAGTCTGCACCAGCTGATCAGCGCATCAGCCAGATAGCACGAGGGGAGCAATCGCTCCCCTCGTTTTTTATTGCCTGTCGTCTGGTGATGGCTTTGCGGTTATACCAGCTCGGCCAGCATGGTGTCGGCGTAGGGCACCAGCGCTTCGCCCTTCTTCACCTTGGTGAGGTAGTCCGGGTTGGCGATAAGCGGACGGCCGATAGCCACCAGATCGAAGCGGTTAGCCTCGATGGCCGCTGCGGCGCGCTCGGCGTCGTAGTTGCCCACCCCGACCAGATTGCCCTTGTAGTGGGCGCGCAGATAGTCGGAGGCGCGGCCACCCAGATAATCGAAGGTGAGGTTGTCATCAAAGATGCCGAGGTGGATATAGGCCAGCGGGCGATCGTTGAGCTTGCCCAGCAGATAGTCGAACACGGCGCGATCTTCCGGGCTGCCCGCCAGATGGACATAGGCACCAGGGGAGAGACGAATGCCAACCCGATCACCACCGATGCGGGCGCTGATGGCATCGACCACTTCCAGCGCGAAGCGGCTCATCTTTTCCGGGCTGCCACCGTAGTTGTCGGTGCGCAGGTTGGTGGAGTGGTGCAGGAACTGGTCGATCAGGTAGCCGTTGGCACCGTGGATCTCTACCCCGTCAAAGCCCGCCTCGATGGCGTTGGCAGCGGCCTGGGCGTAATCCAGCACCAGCTGGGCGATTTCCGCCTCGGTCAGGGCACGCGGCACCTGATAGGTCAGCTCGCGCATGCGGGGCACAGTGCCCTCGTGCGCCACGGCAGAGGGGGCCAACACTTCAGCCTGATGGAAGAAGGGGTGGGAGAGGCGGCCGACGTGCCACAGCTGGGCGAAGATCTTGCCGCCCTTGGCGTGTACGGCGCTGGTCACTTTCTTCCAGCCATCGATCTGCGCCTGGGTGAAGAGGCCCGGGGTATTGGGGTAGCCCTGCGCGTCGGGGCGGATGATGACGGCCTCGGAAACAATCAGGCCGATGTCGGCGCGGCGGCCGTAATAGGCAGCCATCTGCTCGGTCGGCACCAGACCTGGGCCTGCCATGCAGCGGGTGAGCGGGGCCATCATGAAACGGTTGGCCAGGGTCAGAGTGTCATTGAGTCGATACGGCTGAAACAGGGTATTCATGATAGGTTGTCCTGAACGGGTTATTCTTGAACGTGCATTCAAGACGTTTTTTACGTCGGGCGCAAGCTTTTTTTGAATGAGCGTTCAAGAAGGTTGGCCCGAGCAGGCGGCTGGGGTAAACTTGCCGCCCTTTCCAGCCACTCTTTATCGGCGGGCCCTGTTGCCCCTTGCCGGTGAACCATTTCCCACGGGAGGAACCATGCGCATAGCCGAGTTTGATCGGGACGAGGTACTGCGAAATGCCATGGAAGCGTTTCGCGCCAAGGGATATGCCAAGACCACCATGCAGGAGCTGGTGGCCGCCACAGGCCTCCATCCGGGCAGCATTTACGGCGCCTTTGGCAACAAGCGAGGCCTGCTGCTGGCGGCGGTGGATCATTATGTCGAGGGCAAACGCACCCTGCGCCGCTCCCTGCTCGACAACCCGAGCCCGCTGGCGGGCCTTGCGGCCTATCTCGACCGGATTGTGGGGGAGGCGCTCTGCGGCTCCTGTCTGGTGACTCGCACCATGATGGAGCTGAGCGAGCAGGATGAGGAGCTGACCCAGCGGGTCAAGGGGATCTATGGCGAGCTGGAGCAGGATCTGGCCGAGTTGCTGACGCAGGCGCAGGCCAAGGGCGAGCTGGCCCCGGATAGCAATATCCACACCCTCACCGCCCTGCTGCTGATCAACCTGCAGGGTCTTATTACCTTCGCCCAGTGCCGCCCCGATCGCCCCCTGCTCGACGATGTAGTCGCCCAGCTGATGCGGGCCCTGCGGGCGTAACGCGATACCGCAGAAACAACAGTGGCTCCCTCGGGAGCCACTGTTGTTTTCGGGAAGTGCATTCCGCTTTACCTCGGCCCCACCAGCTCTTTCATCAAATCTTTCAGCCACACCAGCGCCGGTTGCTGGGCGTGCACGGGGTGCCAGACGCAGTTGAGGTGGTAGTCGGGCACGTCTTCGGGCAGCGGCAGGCTTTTCAGCGGCCAGTGGGTGGCGAGCAGCTCGGCCACCATGCTGGGCAGCACCAAAAGGTGATCGCTCTGGCTGACGATGGCGGCGGCGGACATGTAACTCTGGCTGTTGACCGAGATGGTGCGGCTAAAGCCCTGACTCTTCAGATAGCGGTCGAGGCTTGCCTCCGAGGTACCTAGCGGCGAGTGGAACACATGGGGCATGGCGATGAGCTGTTGCAGGGTGATGCGCTCCTGCCACTGGGAGGGGTCATCCTCGGCACCGGCGGGGGCCGATTTGGCAATCGGCAGATCGGCGCGCACCAGTCCGGCCAGCGGCTCGGTGAGCCAGGTCTCCTTGCCAAGATACCCCGGCACCTGCATGTACTCGTCAAAGCCCAGCACCAGATCGATCTCGCCGCTTGCCAGCTCGGCTTCGGGCAGGGTGTCGCGCAGGATGCGGATCTCGATGGTGACCCCCGGCGCCAGCCGTCTGAGGCGCTGGATCAGCGGCGGGATCAGCACGCACTCCACGTAATCTGTGGTGCAGAGCACGAAGCGCCGCTTTGACTGGCTCGGCTCGAACTCTTCTTCCTCGGTGAGCTGCTGCTCCAGCAGCCGCAGCGCCTGCTGCACCCCGAGATGCAGCCGCTGGGCGCGCGGGGTCGGCAGCATCCCCTGCGGGGTGCGAACCAAAAGCGGGTCGCCGAGAAAGGTGCGCAACCGGTTAAGGGAGTGGCTCATGGCAGGCTGGCTGATAAAGAGCGCCTCGGCGGCGCGGGTAACGCTCCCTTGCGTCATCAGGGCGTCAAACGCGAGCAGCAGATTGAGGTCGAGCTGGTGCAGTTTCATGGGGGGGATTATTCGCCGTGTTTATGGGACAATCCATCCTATTCATTTGATGGATGGGGGCGCAACGTCTTAATCTGCGACCCACTGTTATTTTTCCGGGTTCCCGCGCCGCATCGGGCGTAAACGGGGGCCTCAATCCATGCAAGGAGCCTTGCGATGAGCATCAAGACCATTAACTCCACGCCGGCCGCCGACGGCTTCACCATGCCCGCCGAGTGGGCGCACCAGCAGGCCGTCTGGATGATCTGGCCGTTTCGCCCGGACAACTGGCGCGTAGCCGGTCGCTTCGCGCAAGAGACCTTCGCCAAGGTGGCCGATGCCATTGGGCAAGCCACCCCGGTCTTTATGGGAGTTCCGGCCCAGTTTATGGAGCAGGCTCGCGCCATCATGCCCGCCCACGTCACCCTGGTCGAAATGAACAGCGATGACTGCTGGGCCCGCGATACCGGCCCGACCATCGTTACCAACGCCGCAGGCGAGTGCCGTGGCGTGGATTGGGGCTTCAACGCCTGGGGCGGTCACAAGGGCGGTCTCTACTACCCGTGGAATCAGGATGAAGAGGTCGCTGCCCAGATGCTGGCCCAGCACGGCATGGCTCGTTACGACGCGCCGCTGATTCTGGAAGGGGGCTCCATCCACGTCGATGGCGAAGGCACCTGCCTGACCACCGCCGAGTGCCTGCTCAACGAAAACCGCAACCCGCACCTGACCAAAGAGCAGATCGAAGCGCACCTGCGCGACTATCTGGGCGTCACCAGCTTTATCTGGCTGGACGAAGGCGTCTACATGGACGAAACCGATGGCCACATCGACAACATGTGCTGCTTCGTGCGTCCGGGTGAAGTGGCCCTGCACTGGACTGACGATCAGAACGATCCCCAGTACGCCCGCTCCGTGGCCGCCCTCAAGGTGCTGGAAGCGGCGGTCGATGCCAAGGGTCGCAAGCTGAAAGTGTGGAAGCTGCCCCAGCCGGGCCCGCTGTTCTGCACTGAAGAGGAGTCTGCCGGTGTCGAGAGCGGTACCGGTGTGCCGCGCGAGGCAGAAGGCCGTCTGGCCGGTTCCTATGTGAACTTCCTTATCACCAACGATCGCATCGTCTATCCGCTGCTGGATGCCGCCACCGATGGTGAAGCCCAGCGCATTCTGGAAGAGATCTTCCCGGAGCACACCGTGGTCGGCGTGCCGGCCCGCGAGATCCTGCTGGGCGGTGGCAATATTCACTGCATTACCCAGCAGATCCCTTCCGGCAAATAAGAACCGGTTCCGGTGAGTATTCCAAACCCCACTCAGTGGGGTTTTATCTCTTGATGGTGTGATGGTCGCAGGCGCTGATGCGGCGATCATCATGACAAACAGTCACCCTTTTACAGGAGATCCCCATGATCGAAGTGACCGAGGTTTCCATTGCCGAGCTGCGTGCAGCGCTCGAATCAGGCCGCACCACAGCGGTCGAACTGGTCAAGGCCTATCTGGCCCGGATCGAGGCCTACAACGGCCCCGAGACTGCCACCAAACTCAACGCCGTGGTGGTCGCCAATCCCGATGCGCTGAAAGAGGCCGAGGCTTCTGATGCCCGCCGCGCCCGTGGCGAGACCCTGAGCCCGCTCGACGGCATCCCCTACACCGCCAAAGACAGCTATCTGGTCAAGGGGCTGACCGCCGCCTCCGGCAGCCCGGCCTTCAAGGATCTGGTGGCCCAGCGCGATGCCTTTACCGTTGAGCGCCTGCGCGCCGCCGGTGCCATCTGCCTTGGCAAAACCAATATGCCGCCGATGGCCAATGGTGGCATGCAGCGCGGCGTCTATGGCCGTGCCGAGAGCCCCTACAACGCCGACTACCTGACTGCGCCGTTTGCCTCCGGCTCCTCCAACGGCGCCGGTACCGCCACCGCTGCCAGCTTCTCCGCCTTTGGTCTGGCCGAAGAGACCTGGTCGAGCGGCCGTGGCCCGGCCTCCAATAACGGCCTGTGCGCCTACACCCCGTCCCGTGGGGTCATCTCGGTACGCGGCAACTGGCCGCTGACTCCGACCATGGATGTGGTGGTGCCTTATGCCCGCACCATGAACGATCTGCTGGAAGTGCTCGACGTAGTGGTCGCCGACGATGCCGACACCCGTGGCGATCTGTGGCGCATGCAGCCCTGGGTGCAACTGCCCAAGGCCTCCGAAGTGCGTCCGGCTTCCTATCTGGATCTGGCTGCCAAGGCCGATGCCCTCAAGGGCAAGCGCCTCGGCGTGCCGCGCATGTTTATCAACAAGGATGAACTGGCCGGCACCAGCGAAAACCCCGGCATCGGCGGCCCGACCGGTCAGCGCATCCATACCCGTGAGACCGTGATCGCCCTCTGGGAAGATGCGCGCAAGACGCTGGAAGCCGCTGGCGCCGAAGTCATCGAAGTGGACTTCCCGCTGGTATCCAACTGCGAAGGGGACCGACCCGGCGCGCCGACTGTGTTCAATCGCGGCATCGTGAGCCCGGAGTTTCTCAACGACGAGCTGTGGGAGCTCTCCGGCTGGGCGTTCGACGACTTCCTGCGCGCCAACGGCGATCCCAAGTTGAACAAGCTGGCCGATGTCGATGGGCCGAAGATCTTCCCCCACGATCCGGGCACCCTGCCGAACCGCGAGGGCGATCTGGCGGCGGGCATGGACGAGTACGTCAATATGGCCAAGCGCGGTATCAAGCGCTTTGACGAGATCCCCACAGTGCCGGACGGCCTGCGCGCTCTGGAGAAGACCCGCAAGCTGGATCTCGAGGAGTGGATGGACGGGCTCAAGCTCGACGCCGTGCTGTTCCCCACCGTCGCCGACGTCGCCCCGGCTGATGCGGATGTGAATCCGGCCTCCGCCGATATCGCCTGGAGCAACGGCATCTGGGTTGCCAACGGCAACCTCGCCATTCGCCACCTCGGCGTGCCGACCGTCACCGTCCCCATGGGGGTGATGGCTGATATCGGTATGCCGGTGGGCCTGACCTTCGCCGGTCGCGCCTATGACGACAACAACCTGCTGCGCTTTGCCTCGGCCTTCGAGTCCACCGGCAGCAAGCGGATGGTGCCGCCGCGGACGCCGCCGTTGGGGGATATTAGTTAGGAGAAACTCCTGTGCTAGCCCTACGATGACGAAATAAAAACCACCTGCCATGTAGGTGGTTTTTATTTTCAGTATCACAATTGGTTACAATGCAATAATTTTTGCGACTTCTTAATAAACTTACATAATGACTATGTTGTTCATTGATAAGTCACACGTTTCTTTTGATTAGAATTTTATTTCTGGGTGCTTTTCTTTTATTTTTGGGATCACTTCATTTAAAAAGCAAAAAACCAAACCACAAATGCTGATAGTTTTTTCTGCATGTCTATCTGTTGATATTATTACATAGGTTGATTGCAAACATGCCGATGAACGAGGGAATATGATTCTGTGCATCACTTGAACATTTCCAATGATATATGACTTTATATGCATAAATGCGTTCAGGGCATTATGATAATTAGTTTCCCAATTGCCTGGGTCATTACTACTAATACGTACAATTAAATTGTTAATATTATTGAAGTTGTCTTTTCTAAAACCACATAATTCATTTACTTTTCTTGCATGAAAAGAAAACTCAATCAAGCTGCTAGTAATCACTTCATTCCAAGATGAGCTCCATTCTGATGGAAACACAGAGCCTGTAAATGCGAATAGTTGCAATGCATGCTTTCTTGCTTCTGAAATATGTATTTCTGCAAGTCTTTGGTTGTCTTTTGTAATCATTTTGGCTCTTGCTTTATATAAGTTAAAAGTAGTGTTCTGTAGGATTGGATAATGTTTTTAGGCGGTTTGCTTTTTAAAATAATTATTATTGTATTTGTTTTGATATTTTTTTCAATATGACTATGTGGCCTTAGGTTAGCGAAGCATATTTTTGAGAGGGCTGTAGGTTCGAATAGCGAAGCGTATTCGGACGATCGCGAAAGGGAGGTTGCCGAGATGTCGCAGGCATCCAAGGTTGCTTGAACATTTTTCCATCACCATGTTCGCGGTAAACGGACGATTACGCTGCGCTAATCGTCCCTACAGCAAGGCAGTGATGGCATGTTTTGACTATTTACATCGCTCCACTCCCTGCACCGTCAATCGCCATATTGGTCGTGGCTCGCCGCCGATTTCCCCTGATTTTTTCTGACTTCCCCCAGACTTCACCTTCTCTTCACACAGCCTCATTTTCCCCTCACAAATCCCCCGTATCTTCTGCCCACTGCTTAAAAGGCCTGGCTTGCCACAGGGGTGGCGAGGGGGCGGTTGGTTCGAGGGAGCAAGATGATGAAAGGTTGGATGAAGTGTGGATTGGCCGGGGCCGTGGTGCTGATGGCGAGTTTTTGGGGCGGCAGCGTGCGGGCGGCGGGGATCGAGCTCAAGCAGGTGAGCGGCCCTGTCTATGTGGTGGAGGATAACTACTACGTCAAAGAGAACTCCATGGTCTATTTCGGGGCCAAGGGGGTGACGGTAGTGGGGGCGACCTGGACGCCGGATACCGCTCGCGAGCTGCATAAGCTCATTAAACGGGTCAGCAGCAAGCCGGTGCTGGAGGTGATCAACACCAACTACCACACCGACCGGGCGGGTGGTAATGCCTACTGGAAGTCCATCGGGGCCAAGGTGGTGGCGACGCGCCAGACCCGGGATCTGATGAAGAGCGACTGGGCCGAGATTGTCGCCTTTACCCGCAAGGGGCTGCCGGAGTATCCGGATCTGCCGCTGGTACTGCCCAACGTGGTGCACGATGGCGACTTCACCCTGCAAGATGGCAAGGTGCGCGCCTTCTACGCGGGCCCGGCCCATACGCCGGACGGCATCTTTGTCTACTTCCCCGACGAGCAGGTGCTCTATGGCAACTGTATCCTCAAGGAGAAGCTGGGCAACCTGAGCTTTGCCAATGTGAAGGCCTATCCGCAGACCATCGAGCGGCTCAAGGCGATGAAGCTGCCAATCAAGACGGTGATCGGCGGTCACGATTCGCCGCTGCATGGCCCCGAGCTGATTGATCACTACGAGGAGTTGATCAAGGCGGCGCCGCAGAGCTGACCCGCGCTGTTTGTAACAATGCCGCCGCTTGTGGCAAGCGCAGCGCCGGTATAGAACGCTGCGCAGCCATGCAAAAGGGCCCGTTACGGGCCCTTTTGCTATCAGATCAGCCACTGCCACCAGGTGAGGCCGATGCTCATCACCACGGCAAAGCCCACGATGGCGATCACCAGACCGATGCGCATCCACTCCGCGCTGGTGTGATAGCCCATCCCCATCAGCAGCGGGATGCGGGCGTGGGAGTAGGTGGCGAGGTTGCAACCCACGTTGGTGATGGCGGCGATGCTGAAGATGGCCAGCTCGGCAGGTACGCCGACCGCCAGCAGGGCCCCGGCAATCACCGGCGCCAGCGCCACCACCTTGGCTGTGGCCGAGGCGAAGGCGTAGGAGGTAAAGAGGTAGAGCCCCATCACCACCAGCAGCATGGTAATGGTGCCGAGCCCGCCGAGGGTGCTGTGCATAAAGCCGGAGAGTTCATCCCCCAGCCAGCCGGTAAAGCCGACCCGTTTCAGGTTGTCAGCCATCCCCATCAGCACGCTGAACCAGATCAGGGTATCGAAGGCGGCGCTGTTGCCCTTCACATCGTTCCAGTTCAGCACCCCGAGCAGCAGCAGGGCGGCCAGACCGAGAAAGGCAACCGTGGTGGCATCCAGCCCCAGATTGCTGCCGCCAACCCAGAGCACCACCAGACCGACAAAGACCCCGAGCAGGCTCTTCTCATGGCGGGAGAGGGGGCCCATTTTGGCCAGCTCCTCGCGGGCGAAGCGGGGTGCATCTGGTGTGTCGCGGGTCTCGGGGCGGATCACCAGATAGAGCACCAGCGGCATGATCAGCAGCAGACCGATGGCGGGCGGCAGCAGGTAGAGCGCCCATTCGCGAAAGCCGATCGTCAGCCCGGCGACGCTGGCGGCAATGCCGACCAGCGCCAGATTGCCGGCAAAGCCGGTGCTGAAGGCGACCGCCGAGGCGTCGTTCATGGCGCTGACGCTGGAGAGCAGGAACTGCCCCAGCTTGCGGTCATCCTTGTTGATGGTCTTGGCCAGCGAGTCGGCAATGGGGGCGACGATGGCGGCTCGGGCCGTGTTGCTCGGAGTTGCGGGGGCCAGAATAAAGTCGGCAACCGCCAGACAGTAGGCGGAGCGCAGGGTGGACTGGCCAAAGCGGCTGAGCAGCAGCAGGGCGATCCGCTTGCCAAGACCGGTCTTGGCAAAGGCACTGGCAATCATGAAGGCGATGACGATAAGCCAGATCAGCGGGTGGTTGAAGTCGACCAGCGCCCCTTCGATGGCCGCCTTGGGGGTCGCTTCGCCACCGGCATGGAGCACGGCGTAGAGCCCGAGGGAGAGGATGGCGATATAGCCGGTCGGCGCTATGTTGGTGACGATGGCCAGTATGGTGGCGATAAACAGAATGGCGGTGTGGTAGGCTGCCGGTGCCAGTCCGGCCGGGGCTGGCAACTGCCAGCAGAGGATAGCCAGCAGCACGGTCACGAGTGCGGCGAGCTGGGCGAGAGTGAGTTTTTTCATAAGATTCCTGTCCGGAATGAGTGGGGAGGGAGCGATTGAGGCCGCTTCGGCCCTACTATAAGAGGGGTAATGGTGGATGCCAAATCCATCAATTACACCAAATGATCATTCGATTAATTGCGGCTGTTTTTAACGGCGTCTTTGGCTTTGTGAGCTCGGGTTGATGAAGAGGTGAGTGAAGGAGTCGTTGCGACCTGGGGGGCTGGCGGGATTAAGGCTGTTCAAGGCGGGTGGGCTTTCATAAGATGGCCCTCTCTCTTTTCCCTGAAAGTTATCCATTTTCGTTATGCAATACGCCTCTCTCGCGCGCCTCAAGCAGGCCTTTATCACCGGGATGTGGGCCTCGCTGGTCAGCATCGTTATCGGCTTCGCCTTCAAGGTGTGGCTGGCGCAGTGGGTCGCCAAGGGGGAGCTGGCGCTGTTCAACAGCGTGGTGGATTTGATCTCCCTCTCCTTTATTCTGATGACAGGTTTTCGCTCCTCCATGGTGGTGAGCTACTCCCAGACTAAAAACGATCGGGACATCATCAATATCTTTCGCTACTTCCTCATCGGCATCGTGCTGCTCACCTGGGGGGCGGTGATCCCCTATATCAAGCACGGGCTCCATATCTGGGTGGAGTATCTGCAACTGGTGGGGGTCATCTTCGGGCTGGGGCTCAAGGTCTACTTCACCAATCTGGTGGCCATGTACCGGATGTATGCGCTCTCCAACCGGGTCACCTAGCTGGAGCCGCTGGCCAACGGTCTGCTGTTTATGGCCTGTTACTTCGGGCTGGGGATGGATGCGCTTGCCTCGCTCTTCTACGGGCTGACCTTCTCCTCGCTCGCCATCGCCGGTTATATGTATGTTTCGCGCCGTCGGGCCATCGCCACCAGGCCGCTCGCCAAGGTGGCGCTCGGCCCCGAGATGGTGAGCTATGTGAATGGAGGCGGGGGCCAGCATTCTGATGATTTACATCACTGTGCTGCTCACCATCCGTCACTTCAGCATCGACGAGCTGGGGGATTTTCAGGTGGTGGTGCGCCCCATCTTTACCTATATGACCACCCTGTTTGTCTTCCCCATCTACCGCTTTGTGCTGCCTGAGCTGGCGGTCAATCTGCGCAATGGCGATCATCGCCAGATAAGGATGATCCGCCGCTGGATCTTCCGCCTCTCCGCCATCGTCAGTCTGGCGTTCTTTGGTTTGATGCTGCTGGCGGGCAAACCGCTGGTGCTGCTGTTCTTCCCCGCCGACTACGTGGGCGCGGTGCCTGTGCTGTTCCACTTCTCCATCTTCTTTATCTTTATGATGCTAAACGGCTATCAGCTCGCCTATATCAAGGCTCACGGTCACTTTACCCGGAGTTTGCTGATCCGGCTGGCTGGCATAGTGGCGCTGGTTGCCGCCTACTATCTGGTGGCCGAGTTCACCGCCAACGTGGCGGCGATTATCGTGGCACTGGGACTCGGTTATATGGTGATGTTTATTCTCTCGACCCTGACGGAGCGGCAGATCTTGCGATCCCTGCCACTGGTGCTGGCGACCCGCTAGGGTGTGACTCGCCAAGAGCAGGCTCCTGTCAGATAACAAAAAACGCCCGTGCGGGCGTTTTTTTATTGGCGGTGCTGGGCGGCTTAGCGTTTGCCCTTGCCACCCTTGCTGCCAGCGAGGGCCTGCTTTCTGGCGCGCTGCTTCTGGGCCGCCTTGCGGTTGCGGCGCGGCTCGGGCTCGAAGCGGGTGAGATCCGGCTCAAAACCGGGAAACCACTGCTGGGGCAAACGGGCGTCGAGTACAGCTTCCACCTTCTCCAGCAGGGGCGCATCTTCCGGGCTGAACAGGGTAATGGCGAGCCCCTTGTTGCCGGCGCGACCGGTGCGACCGATACGGTGGACGTAGTCCTCCGCCACAAACGGGAATTCGAGGTTAATCACGTAGTTGAGATCCGTGATATCGAGGCCGCGGGCTGCCACGTCGGTGGCGACCAGCGCCTGCAAGGTGCCGGCGCGAAACTCCAGCAGCACTTTTTCTCGCGCGCTCTGCGACAGATCGCCGTGGAAGGCCAGCGCATTGATATCAGCCTTGCCAAGCTGTTGGGCCAGCTTGTCAGCACCTTGGCGGGTGCGGCTGAAGATGAGTGCCGGTGTCCACCCTTTCACTTTCAGCATATGTTCGACCAGCGCCAGCTTGCGATCGCTATCCACCGTGTAGACCCGCTGCTCCACCTCGGCCGCCGTGGTGTTGCGCGGCGCCACTTCAATCAGCTCGGGGTCGCGCAGCAGCACCTTGCAGAGGGCAAACAGGTTGTCGTCGCAGGTGGCGGAGAAGAGCAGGGTTTGGCGATCCACCGGGATCTGTTTGAGCAGCGCCTTGATCTCGTCCATAAAGCCCATGTCGAGCATGCGATCCGCCTCGTCAAACACCAGATGGCGCAGGCTATCCAGGCTCAATGCCCCCTGACGCAGATGGTCGAGCAGGCGGCCCGGGGTGGCGATCAGGATATCCACCCCGGCTTGAAGCGCCTCTACCTGAGCCGCGATACTCACCCCGCCGTAGACCAGCGTGCTGGTGAGACCTGTCCCCTGGCCGTAGCGCGCGACACTCTCGGCAACCTGTACCGCCAGCTCGCGGGTCGGCACCAGCACCAGCGCCCGGATCGGGCGGGGCTCTGCTTGTGGCTGTTGTAGCAACTGCTCCAGCAGCGGCAGCACAAAGGCGGCGGTCTTGCCGGTGCCGGTCTGGGCCCCCGCCATCAGATCCCGTCCCGCCAGAATGACCGGGATGGCGCGAGCCTGAATGGGGGTCGGCGCGGCATAGCCCAGTTCGCTCAGGGTCTGCTGCAAGCGGGGGGAGAGGGCCAGTTTGGCAAAGGAGGCAGTGGACATAGGGGCACCAGTCGGGGTTATCGCGGCCTGCGGCCACGATACAATGAGTGATCGTGGACGCGATGGTAACAGAAGCAGGGGGCGCGGCAGAAGGCGATGATGAGCAAGGGCGCATAGCTCCCGGTTTTGCATGCCGTGCATGGCGGTGGCGCAGGACCTCGTCGCCGCGCTCCTGTTTTACCGCGAGTCGGCAGTGCAAGGGGCATCCGCCATGACTCTACTCCACGATCAGCACACTCTCGCTGGCCAGATGGTGCAGCCACTCCCTGACGATCAGCAGCACGGCGGCAAAGTGCTCGTCGCGGGGCAGCAAGCTGGCGGCGAGGGGATCCCCTTCCGCCATGGCGGCCAGCTGGCCAAAGGCCTGCTCTATCTGCTCCCGCTCCAGCGGATTGTCGCCCAGCACGTCGGTGAGCGAGGGCTCCGCACGGAGTGTGAGAGGCAAGCCCGCAGGAATGGCCGGAGCAAGGCGCATCAGTTCGTCTTCCACCACCATGATGGCCCGCTCCAGTTCGAGCGGGGTGGGTGGCGCATTGCGAAACGGTCCGGGCTGGATGGCGTGGGTGCCAAAGGCCAGCGGGTAGTGTGACGGGGCCGCATCTGGCTGGCTCAGCCAGAGCTGACTGCTCTGTTCACCAATCTCCAGCAGCAGGGTCATCATCTCCGGTACGGGTTGTGTCATGGTGCTGAGCTCCTGTATTGTAAACGTTTTCCCATTCTGCCTTTGATACCCCCGCCGCCGACGTTTTGCGAGCACAATTTCTGCGAGTCGTCCCTCACTTTGTTGCAAACCCCTTGCAAAAAAATCCATTGGTGGCAGTTTGGATGTCTAAATGGCTATCGCCGTTTCGTTATCCTCAGATGATTCAGGAGTTCAGATATGGATATTCGCACCACACCCCGCGCCATCGCGCTCGCCCTCATGCTGGCAAGCGGCATCGCCGCCGCCAACGAAGCGCTGGTGATCCAGACCGATTTCGGCCTCAAAGATGGCGCCGTGTCGGCCATGAAGGGGGTCGCCTTCGGGGTGGATCGCACCCTGCCGCTCTATGACCTGACCCACGAGATCCCGGCTTACAACATCTGGGAAGCCTCCTACCGCCTCTACCAGACCCTGCAGTATTGGCCCAAGGGCACAGTGTTTGTCAGCGTGGTGGATCCCGGTGTCGGCACCGAGCGCAAGTCTGTGGTGCTCAAGACCAAGAGCGGTCACTACATCGTGACTCCGGACAACGGCACCCTGACCCTGGTGGCCGAGCACTTCGGCATCGAGGCGGTGCGCCAGATCGACGAGAAACTCAACCGCCTCAAGGGTTCCGAGAAGTCCTACACCTTCCACGGCCGCGATGTGTATGCCTATACCGGCGCACGGCTAGCCTCCGGCGCTATCAGCTACGAGCAGGTGGGCCCGCTGCTGCCCGCCGAGGTAGTGAAGATCCCCTATCAGCCTGCGGTAGCAGAGAAAGATGGCACCCTCAAGGGCACCATCCCGATCCTCGATGTGCAGTACGGCAACGTCTGGACCAATATCGACGATGCCTTGCTGACCAAGACGGGGATCAACAAGGGGGATAACGCCTGCATCAAGATCCGTGAAGGGGATGTGGTCAAATATGACGGCAAGGCCCCTTACGTCAGCAGCTTCGGTGACGTGCCGGAAGGTCAGCCGCTGGTCTACCTCAACAGTCTGCTGCAGGTGTCGGTGGCGCTGAACATGGACAGCTTCGCTGCCAAGCATCAGGTGCAATCCGGTGCCAACTGGCATATCAGCCTGAAGAAGTGCTCCTGACCCGCACATATATAAGTAGAGATAGAAACAGCAACGGGCGCCTCGGCGCCCGTTTTGTTCTCTGGTCATAAAGAAAGGGATCAGAACTCGTTGGAGAGCGCCTTGTACCCTTTGACCAGATCGATATTGGTGTGGGCCACGTCTTCGGAGAACTCGGCGGCATCTACCGAAACCCGCGGGATATGGGTCAGATCGCTCTGCTGGTTGATACGGGTGGTGGAGGGGACGTAGAACTCCGGCGGCAGATCGCAGCCATCGATCACCGAGTTGTGACGCACCACGGCACCGTCACCGATATGGCAGTTGAACAGCACGCTGTTGAAGCCGATAAAGACCCGGTTCCCCACTTCGCACGGCCCGTGGACTATGCTGCGGTGGGCGATGGAGGTGTACTCGCCGATGGTGACGGCGGCGCCGGATTTGGAGTGGATCACCACCCCGTCCTGGATATTGGAGTTGGCGCCGATGACGATGGGTTCCATATCTCCACTCTCATCCACCTCGTCGGCACGGATCACCGCATAGGGGCCGACAAAGACATTCTCTTTGATGATCACCTTGCCGCAGATGATGGCGGTCTTGTCGATATAGGCGGATTCGTCGATGACAGGCAGATGGCCGGAGGGATTCTTGCGGATCATGTTACATCCTGTGGTTGCTTGAAATGATGCGGTGGCGCACCCGGCGCCAGGATGCCAGCTTACGCCTCGTTATTATCCGGTGAAACCCCGAAGTGGTCTGACCCTTGTCGCAAGCCTTGGCGGGAGCACTGTTTCCGCGCGCTGGAATATGGGAGCATTGCAGCCATTCCCGAGTTGGTTGAAATGGATATATATAGATGAAGAAGATGATTGCCCTGCTGGCGGGTGGTTTGTTGCTCTCCTCGGCCGCACAGGCCAAAGGGGAGGCGGGGGAGTTTGATTATTACGCCATGGCGCTCTCCTGGTCGCCCGAGCACTGCGCCGTCAAACCGGCGGATCGGGACCAGTGTTCCCGCAAGCTGGGGTTCATGCTGCACGGTCTCTGGCCTCAGTACGATCGCGGTTATCCCAGCAGTTGCACCCGCGAACGGCTCGATCCCGATATGGAGAGCGAGTTTGCCGACCTTTACCCCAGCCGTTTCCTCTATCGCCATGAGTGGGAGAAGCACGGTACCTGCTCCGGTCTGAGCCAGCAGGCCTTCCATCAGCTGGCTAGCGATCTGCGCCAGAAGGTGAAGATCCCGGTGGCCTATCAATCCCCGGAAGCGCCGCTGCGCAAGAGCACCTTCCAGCTCAAGGCCGATCTGGCGAGCGCCAACCAGTGGCTGGCGCCCGACAACATCACGGTGGCTTGCGCCGATGGTGGCCGCTTCCTGCGGGAGATCTACATCTGCGTCAATAAAGAGGGGACGGATGCGGTCACCTGCTCCGCCGAAATGCAAAAGCGTGAGCGTCGCTCCTGTGGTCAGCCGGACTTCCTGCTGCGCAGCGTGCGTTAAGCCTTCACTCTCTCCATCAGGCCCCTTGCGGGCCTGATGTTTAACCACAGCTATCGGAAAGGAGTCTGAAAGATGGATGGCAACAACCGGTTTGGCCCGCAAGAGCGGGCAATGCTGCTCGGGGTGAAAGGAGTGGGGCCGACGGTTATCGAGCGGCTCGAACAGCTGGGCTATCATACCCTGGCCGGATTGGCCGAGGCCGACACCACCCATATTGTCCAGCTGGTGGCCAGCATTCTGGGCTCGACCTGTTGGCAGAACAGCCCGCAGGCGCGCAGTGCCATCGACGGCGCCATTGCGCTGGCCCGCGCACATCTGGCGGCGGACGCTGCAAAAGGGGTGAATGGATGAGCCTCTTTAGCGAACTGGGGATGCGTTATCCCATTATTCAGGCGCCGATGGCCGGTGTGCAGGGTAGCGAGCTGGCGCTGGCCGTGACCCGTGCGGGCGGCTTGGGCTCCTTGCCTGCCGCCATGCTCACGCCAGCGGAGCTGCGCAGCGAACTGGAGCGACTTGCCCACAGCGGCCTTGGGCCATTTAACATCAACTTCTTCTGCCATCGGCAACGGGAACCGGATCCCGTTGCTCTGGCCCGCTGGCAGCAGTGCCTTGTTCCCTACTACATCGAGTTCGGCATACTTCCCCCAGCGGTCACGATGGTGCCAAGTCGTGCACCTTTCAATGAGGAGCATGCCGCCATGGTGGCTGAGTTCAGACCGGCGGTGGTCAGCTTTCACTTCGGCCTGCCCGCGCCCGAGCTGCTTGCCCAAGTGAAGGATGCGGGGGCCAAGGTATTTGCCAGCGCCACTACGGTCGCGGAGGGCGTATGGCTCGCTCAACACGGCGCCGATGCCATCATCGCTCAGGGATTGGAGGCGGGAGGTCATCGCGGTCATTTCCTCTCTGAGGATCTCGCGCTGCAGCAGAGCACCCTGACCCTGTTGGCGCAGATCCTCGCGGCAACCGACCTGCCGGTGATTGCCGCTGGTGGTATCGTCGATGGCAAGGGGATAGCCAACGCGCTGCAAATGGGGGCGAGCGCTGTGCAGATGGGCACTGCCTTTCTCTGTTGCCATGAAGCGACCACCTCGGCGCTGCATCGCGCAATCCTTCACTCACCCCAAGGCCAGCAGACGGCGCTGACCAATCTGTTCAGTGGCCGCCCGGCGCGGGGTATCGTCAACCGTCTTATGAAGGAGCTGGGCCCGCTCTCGGAGTTTGTCCCTCACTTCCCCTATGCCAGTGGTGCACTGGTACCGCTGCGGGCCACTGCCGAAAAGAGGGGTGACAGCGGCTTCTCTCCGCTCTGGGCTGGCCAGAATGTATCGGGCTGCCGGGATCTTTCCGCTGGCGAGCTGATGGCGTGCTGGGTCAAAGAGGCTCGATTGGGATAAGCGCTTCTATATATGCCTCATACGCCTTCTTATATAGAAGATGTCGAGGGCGCTGCGCGTTAGACGCGACAGTGCGGCAATGGTGGATGAATGCCAAGCCAGTACCCTTGTAAGGCATTTATCCGGTGTAAAACGTCCTCACTTTACCCTTGGCTGTGGATAAGTCTGTATAAAGGCTGTGTGTTGATATGAATAACCAAAAAATTGCACTTTTTTGCAATTTTATTGCGGTAAAGCCTTGCCAATGTGAGCTGGATCTCTATAATGCGCCACATCGACAGGGCAAGCGGCAACGCAAACAACCTCGTCGATAACCTCGAAAAGCCTTTGAAAATAAGGCTTGACTCGAGAAGGCGGTTGAGTAGAATTCCACTCCCGCAGCAACACACTGTTGCGTCGCTCTTTAACAATTTGAATCAAGCAATCTGTGTGGGCACTCACAGCATCGAACATCAAAAACAATTTTTGATTTTCAATGTCTGATGAAGTGACCAAAGCAACGAAAGTTGCAGCAGTTAATTCAGCAATTCATTGAGCCGCTTTTCGAAGCAACCAAACTTAAATTGAAGAGTTTGATCATGGCTCAGATTGAACGCTGGCGGCAGGCCTAACACATGCAAGTCGAGCGGCAGCGGGAAAGTAGCTTGCTACTTTTGCCGGCGAGCGGCGGACGGGTGAGTAATGCCTGGGGATCTGCCCAGTCGAGGGGGATAACTACTGGAAACGGTAGCTAATACCGCATACGCCCTACGGGGGAAAGCAGGGGACCTTCGGGCCTTGCGCGATTGGATGAACCCAGGTGGGATTAGCTAGTTGGTGAGGTAATGGCTCACCAAGGCGACGATCCCTAGCTGGTCTGAGAGGATGATCA
>NZ_JAAKPX010000014.1:0-133891 GCF_049172135.1 Aeromonas sp. 603079
GTCCGTTTCACACCTTGTCCCATCGGGTTCTCCATTTATTGGGGGGGAAAGGTGTAAACCATATTCAGGACGGGACATATCCATAAAAAGAGGGCCGCAATCGCGGCCCTCTGTCTTATTTGCCTGGCGGATTAACCGGCCTTGACGCTGCGGCGACGCTGCAGCCAGACGATCACCCCGAACAGCAGGAAGCCCGGGATCCACATCCACTCCTTGCGCCAGCGATCGGTGGGCGCCTTGACGGTGAGGATCTCCTGATCGAACTCCAGCCCCATGGTGGCGGCCGGGCTGCCAAAGGCGACGTTGTCGATCAGCGTTTTGCCATCTTGCTCATAGAGGCTCAGCCCCAGATTGGCCAGCCGATCTTCGCCATTTGCCCCATCCGGTACGGCGACCAGCAGGGTGAACTTGCGTGGCTTGCCCACTGCATCTTCACCGAGGATCCGCAGCCGCAGGGTGCTCTCCGCCTCCACTTCACCCATGGTCTGGGCCAGCTGGGCAGGCGGGGTCTCGCGATAGGGGTCGTGCACCATGTCCATCCAGAAACCCGGGCGGAACAGGGTAAAGGCGACCAGCAACAGCAGCACGCTCTCGTACCAGCGGCTCTTCACCAGGAACCAGCCCTGGGTGGCGGCGGCGAAGATCAGCATGGCGATGGTCGCCACGATGAAGATCAGCACCCCGTGGGCGAAGTCCACGTCGATCAGCAGCAGATCGGTGTTGAAGATAAACAGGAACGGCAGCGCCGCGGTACGCAGGCTGTAGTAAAACGCCGTGATCCCGGTCTTGATGGGATCGCCCTTGGAGACAGCGGCAGCCGCGAAGGAAGCCAGCCCCACCGGCGGCGTCACATCCGCCATGATGCCGAAGTAGAAGACGAACAGGTGCACCGCGATCAGCGGCACGATCAGCCCGTTTTGCTGCCCCAGCGTCACCACCACTGGTGCCAGCAGGCTGGAGACCACTATGTAGTTGGCAGTGGTCGGCAGCCCCATGCCAAGGATCAGGCTCAGCAGAGCGGTTAGCAGCAGCATCAGCAGCAGGTTGCCCATGGAGAGGAACTCCACCAGATCCGCCAGCACCAGACCGACCCCGGTCTGGGAGACCGCACCCACGATAATCCCCGCGGTGGCGGTGGCAATGCCGATACCGATCATGTTGCGGGCACCGGCGACCAGCCCTTCCCGCAGATCCACCACGCCGTCAGCGACGGTGCCGTAGTCGTGCTTGCCGTCCTTGCGCAGCCAGTTGAGCAGCGGGCGCTGGGTCAGCAGGATGATCACCAGCATCACGGTCCCCCAGAAGGCCGACAGCCCCGGCGAGAGGCGTTCCACCATCAGGCACCACACCAGTACCACCACCGGCAGCAGGAAGTGCAGGCCGGAGAGCAGCACGGCGCGGGTGTTGGGCAATTCGGTGAGCGGCTTGTCGGGATCTTCGGCAGGCAGCGGTTCATTGCTGGCGGCGATCTTCAACAGGGCCACATAGGTGGCAGCCAGCAGTACCGAGATCCCCGGCAGGGCGTAGTCACCCAGTGCAGGTTTGAGCCAGCCGAGGCCATAGTAGACCGCCAGTGACAGGCCGCTGATGAGGGCCGCGCCAAAGGCAAAACCGGTCAGGCGACGCAGCCAGGGTTTGGGTTGATGGTTGCCGATGGGCTGCATGCCCAGTTTCAGCGCCTCCAGATGGACGATGTAGAGCAGCGCTATGTAGGAGATGGTGGCAGGCAGGAAGGCGTGCTTGATGATCTCCACATAGGGGATGCCCACGTATTCGACCATCAGGAAAGCCGCAGCCCCCATCACAGGTGGCATGATCTGGCCGTTGACCGAGGAGGCCACTTCCACCGCCCCCGCTTTCTCTGAACTGAAGCCCACCTTCTTCATCATCGGGATGGTGAAGGTGCCGGTGGTCACCACGTTGGCAATCGACGAGCCGGAAATCAGACCGGTCAGGCCGGAGGCGACCACTGCTGCCTTGGCCGGGCCGCCGCGCAGGTGACCGAGCAGGCTGAAGGCGAGCTGGATAAAGTAGTGACCGGCACCGGCACGCTCCAGCAGGGCGCCAAACAGCACGAACAGGAACACGAAGCTGGTGGAGACGCCAAGGGCAATGCCGAACACCCCTTCGGTGGTGATCCACTGGTGGTTGGCCAGCGCGGTAAAGCCTACCCCGCGATGTGCCAGCAGTCCCGGCATCCAGGGGCCCGCCAGGCTGTAGATCAGAAAGACGATGGCGATGACCGCGAGTGCCGGCCCCAGGGCGCGGCGCGCCGCTTCCAGCAGCAGCGGAATGCCGATGCAGGCGGTCACCAGATCGGCGGTGGTGAGGGTGCCGGGACGCAGTGCCAGCGCTTCATACATCACGAACAGGTAAGACGCGGCGCCAGCAGCGATCAGACCGAGGGCGATATCGCCGAGGGGAACCCGATCCCGCGGCGAGGAGCGAAATGCCGGGAACACCAGAAAAGCGAGCAACAGGGCAAAGGTGAGGTGAATGGAGCGGGTTTCGGTGTCATTGAGTACGCCAAACCCCACCATGAAGGGGAGTGGCGAGGCGATCCAGAGCTGGAACAGCGACCAGGCCAGCGCCAGTGCGGTGATGAGCCAGCCCATGATGCCAAGCGGCAGGCGAGCGCCCACATCCTGGGCGATCAGTTCCTCGGTAGAGAGTTGTTTATCTTGCATAGGGTTAACTTGTGCCAACGAGTACAACAAGAGCGACACCCGCCCCCGCAATCAGGCGGCAGACGGGTGTCGAAGAGAGTGACAAAGGCCCCGGGGCCTTCAATCAGAGCCAGCCGCGCTCTTTGTAGTAGCGGGCAGCCCCTTCATGCAGCGGTGCAGAGAGACCCACCTTGATCATGTCGGCCTCTTTCAGGTCGGCAAAGGCAGGGTGCAGGCGCTTGAAGCGATCCAGGTTGTCGAACACCGACTTGACCAGCTGATAGACCACTTCCGGATCGGTTTTGGCGCTGGTGGAGAGCACCGCTTTGCCACCGATGGAGGGGGTCGGTTTATCGCTGCCCTTGTAGATGCCGCCCGGGATCTCGGCCTTGCTGTAGTAGCTCTTCTCGGCCAGCAGCTTGTCGATGTCGGCGCCGGTCACAGGTACCAGTACTGCATCTGTGGTGGTGGAGGCTTCCTGAATGGCGCCGTTCGGGTGACCGACGAAGTAGCTCATGGCATCGATGTTGTTGTCACCGAGGGCGGAGGCCTGTTCGGCCGGTTTCAGCTCGGAGACCAGACCGAAGTCACCCTTTTTCCAGCCTTTGACCGCCATGATCTCTTCCATGGTGTCACGCTGGCCGGAGCCCGGGTTGCCGATGTTGACGCGCTTGCCCTTCAGATCGTCGAAGCTGGCGATCTTGGCATCGCGGCGAGCCAGGATGGTGAACACCTCGCTCTGCAGGGAGAAGACGGCGCGCATATCGTCCATGGCCCCTTCGGCCTGGAACGGTGGCAGCCCTTTCATCGCCTTGAACTGGTGGTCGGATTGCATGATGCCGAAGTTGAATTCACCGCTGCGGATGCCGTTGACGTTGGCAACACCGCCGCCACTGGCCGGGGCGTTGCACTTGATCTGGTGATCGGCGGCGCCGCGATTGAGGAAGCGGCAGATGGACTGGCCAGCGACATAGTAGACGCCGGTCTGACCGCCGGTGCCTATGGTCACGAAGCGCTCCTGCGCTTGTACCGGACCACCGAATGAGACACCGACCAGAGCCGCCGACAGGGCGCATGCCAAAGTTAATCCTTTCATTTTTTCTCCCTTTTCTTTGATTTTGTTTATCCGATCCCCGGATAAATTGATGGCAATCCCGTTCTGCGCCGGGCTTGCCTGCTCTTCTCGTTGCGCGAAAGCGGGGGAGTTGATTCCCCCCTTTCCGGCAGTCACCCTCATCCTGTGGTGAGGCTACCGACCTCCTGTCGGTCGAAGATAAATTGGCCCCTGAGGGGCCAAATAAAAAGTTGCAAGCACTCCGATTAAGCACATTCACCCAACATAAATCAAACGAAATGGCAAAATCACGGAGTTTAATCTTGAGAAACATGACCTTGATCATTCATTTTCTAGCCGAAGATTAATTTGATATGAAGGGAAATGGAAGAGGGAAAAACTAGGAGGGGATTCTTATGCGGCCCTTGTGTGACAAGGGCCGGGGTCATAATGGATCAGTTGGCCGGGGTGGCCAGATCCAGGATAAAGGCATACTCCAGCGCGATATCTTCGTAGGCTTTGAAGCGGCCCGACTTGCCACCGTGGCCGGCGTCCATGTCGGTGTTCAGTAACAACTTGTTATCATCCGTCTTCAGCTCGCGCAGCTTGGCGACCCACTTGGCGGGCTCCCAATACTGCACTTGAGAGTCGTGCAGTCCGGTGGTGACCAGCAGGTTGGGATAGGCTTGTGCCTTGACCTGATCGTAGGGGCTGTAGCTCTTCATGTAGTCGTAGTAGCGCTTCTGGTTCGGGTTACCCCACTCGTCATACTCCCCGGTGGTGAGGGGGATCGACTCGTCCAGCATGGTGGTGACCACATCGACGAACGGCACCTGCGCCACCACGCCGCGATAGAGTTCGGGCGCCTGATTGATGACTGCCCCCATCAGCAGGCCGCCGGCGCTGCCGCCCATGGCGTAGACCTGATCCCTGGCACCGTAGCCTTGCTCCACCAGCGCCTTGGTGACATCGATGAAGTCATTGAAGGTGTTCTGCTTTTTCAGCAACTTGCCATCTTCGTACCAGTGACGGCCCAGCTCTTCACCACCCCGGATATGGGCGATGGCGTAGACGAAGCCTCTGTCCAGCAGGCTCAGGCGCGAGCTGCTGAAGTCGGGATCCATGCTGGCGCCGTAGGATCCATAGCCATAGACCAGCAGCGGATTCTTGGGCGCATCAGCCTGCTCTTTCTTGAACTTGTCCTTGCGATAGACCAGCGACACCGGCACCGATACGCCGTCGCGGGCGGTCACCCAGAGCCGCTCGCTGGCGTACTGGTCGGCCTTGAAGCCGGCCACCGGTTGCTGCTTGAGCAGGATGCGCTTGCCGCTCGCCATGTCCAGCTCATAGGTGGAGGCGGGGGTGGTCATGGAGGAGTAGCCATAGCGCAGGGCGCTGGTATCCGGCTCCGGGTTGTAGGCGAGCCAGGTGACATAGGCGGGATCGTCGAAGGCGATCTCCTTCTCTTCACTGCTCTGCCAGTTGATCTGGCGCAGTCGGGTCAGCCCCTTGTTGCGCTCTTCCAGTACCAGCCAATCCTTGAACAGGGCGTAGCTCTCCAGCAGCACGTCCGGATTGGGGGCGATCACCGCCTTCCAGCGATCGACCGGGCTCTCTTTGGTCTCGTAGAGGCCGAAGTTCTTGCCGTCCTTGTTGGAGCGCACATAGAAGCGGCCGCGGTAGTGATCCAGGCTGTATTCGTGATCCACCTGACGGGGCAGGAACAGGCGGGGGGCGTGCTCCGGCTGGTTGGCATCGATCAGCCGTGCTTCGCCTGTGGTGGTGCTGGAGAGGGCGATGACGATGAAATCTTCCGAGGTGGTGGCGTAGAGGCTGATGTAGAAGGAGTCATCCTTCTCCTCGTAGACCAGCTTGTCCGTGGCCGGATCCGTCCCGAGCGTGTGGCGATAGACCTGATAGGGCAGCAGGGTCTGCGGGTGCTTGCGCACATAGAAAACGGTCTTGTTGTCGTTGGCCCACACCAGATTGCCGGAGGTATTTTCCAGTTTGTCGGTGGCCCACTGGCCGCTCTCCAGATCGAGGAACTGGATCTGGTACTGACGGCGGGAGAGGAAATCTTCCGCCACCGCCAGCCAGCGGTTGTTGCGGCTCACCTCAAGGGCGCCGAGGGCATAGAACTCGTGCCCTTCAGCCCGCAGGTTGCTGTCGAGCAGCAGGCTCGCCTGCTCTTCACCGAGCTTGGTGCGCGAGTAGATCCCGTACTCCTTGCCCGGCTCATAGCGGGTCTGGTAGCGGTAGCCATTTTTCACATAGGGCACCGACTCATCCTGCTGGGGGATGCGGGCAACCATCTCTTTGTAAAGCTGTTCGCGCAGGGGTTGGGTCGGCTTGAGCATGGCCTCGGTATAGGCGTTCTCGGCCTTGAGATAGTCCAACACCTCGGGCTTCTGCCGCTCGTCGTCACGCAGCCAGTAGTAGTTGTCGATGCGGGTATCCCCGTGTTTTTTCAGAGTGCGGGGATGTTTGGCGGCCACGGGCGGCTGGATTGGATGTTCGCTTGTCAGCATGGCGGGCTCTTCATTGGCATAAGTGGGGGGGAGAACTGTCAGAAAGGCTAGCAGCAGAACTCCTCGGGAAAAGGTAAACATGTCGCATCCTTGGCGCTGGAAAGGGTTGGTAGACCTGAGCATCGGCTCCATGAATTGGCGTTAAATCTGCCCCTTGTTGCCGGTGGTTGCAAGCAATCCCTTGTTATTGCAGGAAATGTAATCAAAAAAAGCCGCTATCTCGCGATAGCGGCCCTCTTTCTGGCCATGAGCGGCAAGAGTCCGCTCAGGTGTGCCTCACATGATATGGGAGTGCCCTCTCATGGCCAGTTTTCGTCAGCCGGGGTAGCTCGACCAGCGGTTGGTCGCGCCCTCGTTGCTGATACTCAGTACCTCATAGGGATGGCCCGGAATATCCATGCCCGGCGCACTCTGGGGCATGCCCGGAATGGTCAGGCCACGGATCGCCGGTTTTTCCCTGAGCAGCTTCTGTACATCGGCGGCCGGTACATGCCCCTCGATCACATAGCCATTTACGATACCGGTATGGCAAGAAGCCAGTTCCGGCGCGATTCCGTATTGCTGCTTCACTGCGCCAAGCTGCTCGGTTTCGATAACCTCCAGTTCGAAGCCATTCTGCTCCATGTGCTCGTTCCAGCTTTGGCAGCAGCCACAATATTTGGATTTGTAGACGGTCATCTTCTCGGCCGCGAGGGCCGAAAAGCTGACGGTACCGGCCAGCATGGCCAGTAACAGGGGTTTGTACATCACTCACCTCAGATTGAAAGAAAAGATGCCCGATACGGGATGCGTTTCAGATCTGGGGGCGTGGGGGACGTTCGAGCCGCTCGCACGGAGCGTCCGGCATAAAGAGAGAGGGGGAGGCGAAGTCGGGGGTATCCGGTTCCAGCACGGCTACCGTCAGGCTGTCGCTGCCTACCAGCGTCATCGAGAGGGCGGTGGTAAAGCTGCCGCAGGGCATTGCTTTTTCCAGGGTTCGCTCGCTCTGGCTGCAGTGGGTGGTCAGGGTACAGAGGTCGGTTGCGGCCCGACTGCCAAACGACATCAACACCAGCACCAGACTCCACAAGGGGAGCCAGCGACGGGCGTGAGCGAGTTGGCGACGGGTGAGAACCATGGAATGACTCGAAAATAACAAGGGGCACATGGTAACCCTGTGCCCCGGGGGAGGGTCAAGCCCTCCCCATAGAGTCAGTCAGCCAGGATTAAGGTTGCTGACGGGTCGCCGCCAGCACGATCTCGCGCACGCAGACGTTGGCAGGCTGGTTCCAGGCGTAGAGCACGGCATCGGCGATCACTTCCGGTGCAATGACGCCGCCCATCTGATCTTTCCAGTCGTGGTAACCGGCCTTGATGCTCTCGTCAGTGGTGTGGCTGAGCAGCTCGGTTTCGACCGCACCCGGGGCGATGGTCACCATCCGCACGCCGACATCGGCCACCTCTTCCCGGATGTTCTCGGTCAGGGCGTGCACGGCGAACTTGGTGGCGCAGTAGGCAGCATGGTTCGGGAAGGTCTTGCGACCGGCGATGGAGCTGATGTTGATGATGGTGCCGCTGCGGCGCTCCTTCATGCCTGCCAGCACTGCGTGGACGCCGTTCAGCACCCCCATCACGTTGATGTTGAGCATCTGCTGCCATTCGGCGGGATCCTGCACATCTGCCTGACCCAGCAGCATGACGCCGGCGTTGTTGACCATGCAGCCGACCGGGCCAAATTTGGCTTCTGCCTGCTGGACTGCGGCCTTCATGGCGGCGGTGTCGGTCACATCGACCCCGATGCAGAGGGTATCGGGCAGGTTCAGCGCCTGCATCGGCTCGACCCGGCGGGCCAGCAGCAGCAGCGGATGACCGGCGGCAGAGAAGGCACGGGCGATGGCGGCACCGATCCCGGCGGAGGCGCCGGTGATCACGACGAGAGATTTGGACATGGGTCTTTCCTTCTGATTAAAGAGTCGGTTTGAGCAAACAGGTGGCTGGCCAGCACGGAACCCAATCACTATAGTCACTGTATCTATAAGTGATAAATATTGTTTTCCGCTGGTTATCATCTGAAAAAACTATGGTTGGTTTATGCTGGACTTGAGATTGCTGCGTTTCTTCATCGCCATCTATGAAGAGAAGAACATCACGGCGGCGGCCGAGCGCTGCCACGTCAGCCAGCCCTCCCTCTCGGCGGGACTGCGCCAGCTGGAAGAGGCGCTCGGTGACAGCCTGTTTGTCCGGGGCAAGAAAGGGGTGGTGGCGAAAGATCCGGCCCACTATCTCTATCCTCACGCGGTCAAGCTGGTGGAGGAGGCGCGCCGTCTGCCGGAACTGTTTCGCCAGAAAGCGACGCGTGCGAGGCTCAATATCGCCATCATGCCGGACTTGAGTCGCCGCCGGGTGGCCGGGCTGCTGCAGCAAGTACAGCGCGTGCTGCCGCAGCTGGATCTCACCCTCTCCGACTACGCTACGCCCGCCGATTGCCGCTTGACGCTGGATGTCCTGCGCCGGGAGGACGAGATCTTTCTGCCGCTGTGGGAGGAGGATTACGTGCTCTGCGTGCCGGTCGATCATCCCCTGGCCAGTCGCGAAAGGATCGAGTTGGCCGAGCTGCAACATTATGATTTTATTGAGTGCCCGCCCTGCGAAGCCCATCAGCAGACTATCGGCCTGCTGGCCTGTGACCGCCTTACCCTCAATCTGGTGGCCAAGGCCGAGAGCAAGGGGCTGGTGATGGCGCTGGTGCTGGCGGGGGTCGGCATCAGTTTTCTGCCGGACGGGCTGGTGGAGGATGAGGCAGGGCTCTGTACCTTGCCGGTGAGCGGGCCGCGGATGTTTCGCCGGATCGGGCTCTGCTATCCCGCCCACCAGACCCTCAATCCGGCGCTGCGGGAGCTGATCCCCGAGTTGGCAGGCTATGGCGCTTCCTGATAAGGTCGCTCTCCTGTGCACCTTTACGATGCAGCTCCCCAGACTCCCCTTTTCTGTTTACCTCGCCTTGCACCGCAAGGCTTTGTTCGGGTGATGTGGTCATGAAACGCATTCTGGTTATTTTTTCCCATCCCGCGCTGCAGAGCTCGCGGGCCAACAAGCAGCTGTTGCAGGCGATTGAGGGGCTGGAGGGGGTCACGGTTCACGACCTCTATCAGCACTATCCCGACATGTTTATCGATGTGAAGCGGGAGCAGGCGCTGCTCTGTGAGCACGACATCATCGTCTTCCAGCACCCGTTTTACTGGTACTCCTGCCCGGCCATCATGAAAGAGTGGATGGATCTGGTGCTGGAGTATGGCTATGCCTACGGCCCTGAAGCCCACGCCCTCAAGGGCAAGCAGTGGCTGAGCGCCATCACCACCGGCGGGGCGCCGGAGTCCTACTGCAGCGAGGGTTACAACAGCCGACCGCTGCTCGATTTTCTGCTGCCATTTCAGCAGGCGGCCACCTTGTGCGGCATGAACTGGCTGCCCCCTTTCGTGCTCCACTCCTTTCACAAGATCAAGGATCCCGCCGCCCTGCGCCGCTGTGGGCAGGACTACCGCCAGCTGCTTTGCGCCCTGCGTGACGATCAGCTGACCCCGGAGCAACTGGCCGGGCGCCCTTATCTGCGCGACTTGCTGGAGGTGCTCTGATGAAACACGGGCAGCTTGCTGGCCGAGCTTATGAGCCGGATCTGATGTTCACACGGAGGGCTGACTGATGGGCCACGGGATCCTGTTTGATGCCTTTATCTACCTCTCCGCCGCCGTTATCGCGGTACCGCTGGCCAAACGCTGGGGGCTGGGCTCGGTGCTCGGCTACCTGCTGGCGGGGATCATCATAGGCCCCTTTCTGCTGGGGCTGGTGGGGGAACAGAAGGATGTGATGCACTTCGCCGAGTTTGGCGTGGTACTGATGCTGTTTCTGGTCGGTCTTGAATTGCGTCCTGCCCTCTTGTGGCAGCTGAAAGGGCCGATCCTCGGCACCGGTGGCCTGCAGGTGCTGCTCACCACGGCGGCGTTGACCGGCGTGGCGCACCTGATCGGTCTGCCGCTGCAACAGGGACTGGCCATCGGCCTCATTCTGGCACTCTCCTCGACCGCCATCGTGTTGCAGAGCCTGCAGGAGCGCAAGCTGATGCAGAGCGAGAGCGGTCGCTCCGCCTTTGCGGTGCTGCTGTTTCAGGATATTGCGGTCATTCCGATCCTGGCGATCCTGCCGCTGCTGGCCATGGCGCCGGTCGCCAGCAATGGTGGCTCCGAGCTGGCGGGGTGGCAGCATGGTCTGCTGGTGGTCGCGGCCATCTCCGGCATAGTGCTGGGTGGCCACTATCTGATGCGGCCGGTATTTCGTGCCATCGCCCAGTCCCATATGCGGGAGATCTTCGTCGCCGCCGCCCTGCTGCTGGTGATCGCTATCGCTGTGCTGATGGAGTCGGTGGGGCTCTCGCCCGCTCTCGGCTCCTTCCTCGCCGGGGTGGTGCTGGCCGACAGCGAATATCGCCATGAGCTGGAGGCCGACATAGAGCCGTTCAAGGGCTTGCTGCTCGGCCTGTTCTTTATGTCGGTGGGGGCGGGGATCGACTTCGGGCTGTTTGCCGAGCACCCCTTCCTGATACCCACTCTCGTCGTTGGCCTGATGGTGCTCAAATGGCTGGTGCTGATGGCGCTCGGCTTCATTATCCGCATCTCGCCGAGCCAGCGCTGGACCTTCGCGCTGGCGTTGGCGCAGGGGGGCGAGTTTGCCTTCGTGCTCTTTTCGTTTGCCGCGCAAAACAGGGTGCTGCCCGGTGAGACCATCTCGCTGCTGACGCTGGTGGTAGCGCTCTCGATGGCGCTCACCCCACTGCTGCTGATCCTCAATGATCGGGTGATCCAGCCCTGGTTCGATTACCGTAACCAGAGCGATGCGCCGCAGCATGAGCAACCTGAGCTGGTGGAGCATCCGGTGATCATCGCGGGCTTCGGCCGCTTCGGTCAGATCGTGGGGCGTCTGCTGCACGGTCACGGCATCGGTACCACCATCCTCGAGCAGGATGCCAGCCAGATAGAGACCCTGCGCAAGTATGGCTATCAGGTCTTCTATGGCGATGCCAGCCGGATCGATCTGCTCCATGCCGCAGGGGCGCACAAGGCGAAGCTGCTGGTGCTCTCCATCAACGATCCGGCTACCTCGCTGGCGGTGATCGAGATGGTGCAGAAGCACTTCCCGCACCTGAAGATCCTGGCGCGAGCGCTGGATCGACCCCATGCCCACGAGATCCTGCGCCACGGGGTCGAGAGCGTTCACCGGGAAACCCTGGGCTCGGCGGTCGATCTGGGGGTGGAAGCCCTGACCCAGCTTGGGTTTAGGGCCAACCAGGCCTGGCGGGCGGGGCAGACCTTCAAGCAGCACGATAACTGGCTGTTGCGCGAGCAGGTCAACTATCTGGATGACGAACACACTTATATCAACAAGAGCCTGCAATACCGGGAGATCCTCTCCGATCTGTTGCAAGACGACGAGGAGGGGCAGGAGCGTATCCATGCCCACAACTGGAATAGCGGGCTACCCGACGACAAGGAAGCAAAATGATTGCCTATTACCCCATGTTCAAACACCTGCATATGACGCTGGCGCTGGTCAGTCTGCTGCTCTTTATCTATCGCTGGAGTCTGGCGCTGGCCGGCAGCGATCGGTTGCAGCAGAAGTGGCTGAAGATCCTGCCGCATATCAACGACACCTTCCTGCTGCTGTTTGGTGTGTTGCTGGCGGTGGCCTTGCAGTTGAGCCCAGGTCAACAACCCTGGCTGATGGCCAAGCTGGTTGCACTGGTGTTCTATATCGGTCTGGGTGTCATGGCGCTCAAGCGGCCGGCCCGCGGTCAGAAGCTGGTGGCCGGTGTGGCGGCACTGGCGGTATTTGGGTACATGGTCGGTGCGGCCATCACCAAGTCAGCCTGGTCGTGGCTGATGTGATTTGGCTGGGAGGGAGGATTGCCTCCCTCCGGCTATCTCAAAAGAAAAGATTCAGAAAAATCCTAAGCCCCTCTATGTTAGCCTGCCTCTCCATTTAGTTTTCTTCGATGCGCTTAGCTTGTCTGAAAACGTCAAGTTAGCCGTTTTTATTCATATTTTTTCTTAAAAATCAAATACATGTGTAGTTTTGTATGAAAATGGCGACAGTTGTCGCTACAAAACTTGCGACATAGACTGTCGCAAGTTGCGACTAGCATACAGTCAACGCTAAACCAGTGAAGGCATGCACCATGAGTAAGAAGCTGTTACGACAACTGACCTTGGCGCGTTGCATCCCGCACCGCCCTTACAAGCTGACCGCCAGCCAACTTCAGGTAAAACTGGAAGAGGAAGGCATCCATGTCAGTCTGCGTACCGTGCAACGGGACCTGGAGGAGATGTCCGGCATGGGACTGTTCGACCTCACCTCGGACGAGCGCAGCAAACCCCATGGCTGGTGCTTCGAGCGCCACGGCCTCAACGACTTTGCCAATATCATGCCGCTCTCGCTGGCGGTGGCCCTGAAAACCTGGAGTGATCAGGCGAGCCAACTGTTGCCGGCGAGTGTACTGACTGAATTGAATCCGCTGGTCGACAAGGCGAGCCAGGTGATCCGCGACAGCCAGAGTGAACTGGCCGAACGCTGGCTGGAGAGTGTCCACCAGTCACCGCGCCCGTTTGCCGGCAACCCGGAGATCCGTCGCAGCACCCTGATCCGCGATGCGCTCTGGCGTGGTCGCAAGTTCAGTGCCGAGATCCAGCGTGTGATCAAAGAGCGCACCGTGTGGCTCTGCTACGACCGTATCAACCCGCTCGGCATTCTCAATCAGCCGGACGGGCCGATCCTGCTCTGCACACTATCCGAGCTGGATCCCAAGGTTTACGGCATCCCGTTTGACCATATCAAGAACGTGGAGCTGACCAACTTCAGCGCCACCCAGCCGAAGGATTTCAATATCCAGAAGCTGATCCGCGATCAGGGCTATCAGGATGTGAGCGGCCCGATCCGCTTCGTCGGCCGGATCGATGCCAACAGCCAGTCGCTGGTGGATAACCAGATCCCCGGCAACAATCCACGCATGACCCGCTATGACAAGCGCAGCGTGGTGGTGGAGACCGAAGTGCAGGACACCCCGGAGTTTCGCAGCTGGTTGAACAACATCGGCGGTGAACTGGAGGTGCTGGCACCGGAATCGTTGCGCAAGGCCTATCTCAATCCGGCCAACCGCTTGAGCTGATTAAAATTGAGCTGATTAAAAAATTGGAATGTTGAATAGTCGAGCCTGGTCTCGGCTCTTTTTTTGCGGTTTTTTTAAGCATATTTATTCAACTAATTTTTAAGTCTTAACGTCAGGATTGAACCGTTTTCCTGCCCCGTTTTTGGGGGGCGAAACCCGTGTAAGAGATCTGCCATAGCGACTGTAAGAGGCTGGCGCTTTGAGCCGTACGCGAAGCCATGCCAGAATGATCGAACTTTCCCGTGAAACTAAATAAATAACTGATATTAAAGGGTTAGTTTTTAAGTTTGTTTTTTGGGATGAGAGCCGCATCGGATCTTTATCATCGGATGGCCCTTGTTCGGGGGGCGCATTTCCTTAGTATGGGTTTCACAAGGACGGAGCTGGTCCGGCAGGATGCAGGGCAGCGCATAAAGATGGAATAGTCCGCAGGATGTGGACAAGGGACACCTCAGGATGAGCTCGATAATCAGGATGATTATCGTCACGGATGAATAAAGGAACACCGCGGGATGCGGCAGGACACTCTCGGGATGGGAGTAGAACGAACGGAACCTCGTTCTTCAGGATGAACAGGACCTCGCCGGATGCGAGAGGAATACTTCAGGATGAAGTGAGATAACCCGGATGGTTATCTGTCAGGAAGACGCAAGGAACCCCACAGGACGTGGTAATGGACACCTCCAGGATGGAGACAGGGAAGCAGTTCAGGATGAATTGCCAGGCCAGGAACGCCGCAGGACACGCCAACGGATTGGAAAGGGGATATTCCAAAGGATTAGGATAACGTCAGGGATTGCAGGGAGCATTGCAGTTCTACGGACAGGACGACACGACTCTAGGGGACGGCTACCGCCGTCCCCTTTTCTTTTATGATTTGTCCGAGAGATTGCCGCGCTGGGCGGCGTTGACGATCTCTTGCAGGCGCTGACGAATGTCGACCATGCCAAACACACCAAAGATCAGCACAGTGACAAATTCGGCCTTGGTGACAGCGAAGTAGCGTTTGCAAGCCGCCTTGATCATGCTGGCCTGCAGCCAGTGCAGCAGGGCGACGATCACGCCGCAGACCGGCAGAAAGCCGTTGAGTTTGCCGGGCAGCGGGGCAATCAGGCTCACCAGCACGCCAAACCAGAAGAACAATATCAGCCCCATCGCCAACAGATTAAAGACTCGCTTCATTGTTTACCTCTCTTAGATAGAGTTGATAGCAGACCTGACCGGCCTGTTTGTCCTTGAGTAGTTGCCAGCTGGCGGGCAGCGCTAGATCGGCCATCTCTTTTTCCCGCTCCAGATAGATGAGGGCGTCCGGTGCCAGCCAGCCGCGCTGCTCCAGCAGTTCGCACACTTGCGGCAGCAGCTCGCGGCGAAACGGTGGATCGAGGAAGACCAGATCGAAGGGAGTGGCGGGGCCTTGCAGCCAGCTCACTGCATCTGACTGGATCACCTGACCCTGACTGCTGCCGAGGGCGGCCAGGTTCTTCTTGATCTGGTCGGCGGCCCCTTTGTCCATCTCGATCAGGGTCACCTGCTCGGCATAGCGCGACAGCGCCTCCAGTCCGAGTCCGCCGCTGCCGGCAAACAGATCCAGGCAGCGGGTGCCGCGAATATGGGGGGCCAGCCAGTTGAAGATGGTTTCCTTGACGCGATCCGTGGTGGGTCTGAGCCCCTCCACATCCTTGACCGGCAATTTGCGGCCTCGCCACTGGCCGCTGATGATTCTTACAAAGCCCGATTTTCCTTGCGGGGCGGGACTCTTGCTCGGGTTGCTACGGCTGGATTTCACTCTGGGCATCGCGTTTCATCGTCAGAAAATAAAGTGGTAGTATAAGGCGGTTCATTTTTATGCCGACCCGCCAAGGGACGGCTATCTTAGCAGTCAGCCTTTGATGTGAGTATTTTTAGATGGCAAAAGGTTTGTTTTCCTGGCTGGGTTTCGGCCGCAAGAAAGAAGAGGCTGAGGCTGTCCAACCACAGACACCCCAAGCCACCCCCGTTACCGTTGAGCCCGAGGTCACTGCTACCCCCGCTCCCGTTTCCGATACCACTGTTTCCGATAGTACGCCGGCCGTTGCCCCCGAAGTGCCTGCCAGCGCACAGAATTCCGTTTTGCAAGATGATTGCTGCCTGCCGACCGAGCTGGACGATCACGGCCCGCTGGTGGTGGAGGAGTGCGCCTCCGATCTGGAGCCGGTGATCGTCAACGAAGCGCTGATCGCCGAAGAGGAGCGTGCCGCTGAAGCCGCTCGCACTGCCGCTGAGGTCAAGGCAGCCGAAGAGGCTCGTATCGTTGCCGAAGCCCGCGCTGCGGAAGAGGCTCGCATTGCTGCCGAAGCCCGTGCCGCGGAAGATGCTCGCATTGCCGCCGAAGCCCGCGCTGCGGAAGAGGCTCGTATTGCTGACGAAGCCCGCGCTGCGGAAGAGGCTCGTATCGCTGCCGAAGTCCGCGCCGCGGAAGAGGCTCGCATCGCTGCCGAAGCCCGTGCTGCGGAAGAAGCTCGCATTGCTGCTGAAGCTCGCGCTGCGGAGGAGGCTCGTATTGCCGCTGAAGCTCAGGCTGCTGAAGAAGCCCGTATCGCCAAAGAGGCCCAACGCGCGGAAGATCTGCGCCTGGTCGCCGCGATGGAGGCTGAGGCCGCCGCACTGGCTGCTCTGCCGCTGGCCGCCAAGGTAGACGACGACACCCAGGACAAACCGCAGCGGGAGGGCTTCTTTGCTCGCCTCAAGCGCAGTCTGGTGCGCACCAAGGAGAATATCGGCTCCGGTTTCTTCGGCCTTTTCCGTGGCAAGAAGATCGACGATGAGCTGTTTGAAGAGCTGGAAACCCAGCTGCTGACCGCCGATCTCGGTGTGGATACCACCACTCGTATCATCGAGGGGCTGGTGCAGCACGCGGATCGCAAGCAGCTCAAGGATGCCGAGGCGCTCTACGGTTTGCTCAAACAGGATATGGGCGAGATGCTGGCCAAGGTCGAGCAGCCGCTGATGATCGACACCAGCAAGAAGCCTTACGTGATCCTGATGGTCGGCGTGAATGGCGTCGGCAAGACTACCACCATCGGCAAGCTGGCCAAGCAGTTCCAGGCTGAAGGCAAGAGCGTGATGCTGGCAGCGGGTGACACCTTCCGTGCCGCTGCGGTCGAGCAGCTGCAGGTATGGGGCCAGCGCAACAACATTCCAGTGATTGCCCAGCATACCGGTGCCGACTCCGCCTCCGTTATTTATGACGCCATCGAGGCCGCCCGCTCCCGCGGGGCTGACGTGCTGATCGCCGACACAGCCGGTCGCCTGCAGAACAAGAGCAACCTGATGGAAGAGCTCAAGAAGGTAGTACGGGTGATGAAGAAGCTGGATGAAGAGGCCCCCCACGAGATCATGCTGACGCTGGATGCCGGCACCGGCCAGAACGCCCTGAGCCAGGCCAAGCTGTTCAGCGAGGCGGTTGGCCTGACCGGCATCACCCTCACCAAGCTGGATGGCACCGCCAAGGGCGGCGTCATCTTCGCGGTGGCCGACAAGTTCCAGATCCCGATCCGCTATATCGGGGTGGGCGAGGGGATCGACGATCTGCGTCCCTTCGTTGCCAACGATTTCATCGAGGCGCTCTTCAGCCGCGATGAGTCAGCTCAGCCGTGATGATTAAGTGTTCCATACCCCGACTTCGGTCGGGGTTTGTCAATGTCAGGGAACCGTTATGATTCGTTTTGACAAGGTCAGCAAGGTATACAGCGGCGGCCATCAGGCGCTGCAAAAGGTCAGCTTTCACCTGCGCAAGGGAGAGATGGCCTTTCTGACCGGGCACTCGGGGGCGGGCAAGAGTACCCTCCTCAAACTGATCAGCGTGATGGAGCGTCCGACCGATGGTCGCGTCTTCTTTCATGGTGATGATGTCAGCCATATCCAGCGCAGCCAGATCCCCTATGTTCGCCGCCAGATCGGGATGATCTTTCAGGATCACCGCCTGCTGATGGACCGCACCGTGTTCGACAACGTAGCGCTGCCGCTGGTGATCGATGGTTACAGCCATGCGGACATCAACAAGCGGGTGGCGGCGGCATTGGACAAGGTAGGGTTGCTCGGCAAGGAGCGTTACCAGCCGCGGATGCTCTCCGGGGGTGAACAGCAGCGGGTCGGCATCGCCCGTGCCATCGTCAACAAGCCGCCGCTGCTGCTGGCGGATGAACCGACCGGCAACCTGGATCCCCAGCTCTCCATGGATATCATGCGGCTATTTCAGGAGTTCAACAATTTTGGGGTCTCTGTACTGATTGCTACTCACGATCTGGGGCTGATCGCCCGCATGCGCTATCGCACCCTGACCCTCAAGGCGGGTCGCATGTATTCGGCCGGGGAGGAGCTCTGATGGCTATCGTTCGTCACAAGCAGCCGCCGCTGCGTCGTCTGATGATGTACGGGGTTGACCATGTGCGGCAGGCGTTTGCCAGTCTCGGGGAGCTGTGGCGAAATCCGCTCGCCTCCCTGATGACGCTGGCGGTGCTCGGTGTCAGTCTGGCGTTGCCCTCCTGCTTCCACGTATTGTTGAAAAACGCCGAGGTGGTGGAGGGGAGCTGGCAGAACAGCTCCCAGATCTCCCTCTATCTGCGCAAGGATCTGCCGGAGCAGAGCATTCTCGATCTGCAGCACAGGATCCTGCTCTATCCCGAGGTGGATTCGGTCACCTACCTGAGCCGTGACGATGCGTTGCGGGAGTTTCGCGAGATCTCCGGTTTCGGCGATGCCCTCGATTATCTGGACAGCAACCCGCTACCGCCGGTGCTGAGCGTCATTCCGGATCCGCGCTGGCAGAATCCGGAAGGGGCCGCCGAGTTGCTCGGCAAGCTAAACAATGAGGATGGGGTCGAGCAGGGCAAGCTGGATCTGCAGTGGCTGACCCGCCTGCAGGGGATCATGAACCTGCTGCGTCACACCATTACCGGTATCGCCGTGCTGCTGCTCTCCGCCGTGCTGCTGATCGTCGGCAACACCCTGCGTCTCAACATCCTCAACCAGCGTTCAGAGATCGAGGTGCTCAAGCTGGTGGGGGCAACCGATGCCTTCATCCATCGCCCTTTCCTCTATACCGGCATCTGGTTCGGGGTGATCGGCGGCATGCTGGCATGGTGGCTGACCGAGGTGATGGTGATCTGGAGCGAAGGGGTGGTGAAGGAGCTTGCGGGCTTGTATAACAGTAACTTCCGGCTGGTTGGCATGGGTCTGGTAGATGGGGTGAACCTGATCCTGCTGGGGGCCTTGCTGGGGCTGATTGCTTCCTGGTTTTCGGTTCATCGTCACATTCGAGATATAGAGCCATCCTGATTAATTTATTATCAAAGTAAATCGCTGGATTTTGAGAGGTGGATCAAGTAAAAGAGGCTCCGTTTCTGGCTTGGCCCCCATAGTCAGAGTATTCTGAATAACAATGATCTTCCGGATCTTCGCTAGATCCAGTGAACCTTCTGATTTATAAGCAGTCTATTAAAGCTGAAGCATTTATACGGGTGTGGCCCCTCTGCCTTGCTCGTCAGACTTGGCAAGCATGTGAAGGTTGCGAGCTCCGCAACAATGGACTTAGCATGCTACTTTTCGGGGGTCCTTCATTGTGACCCCCTTTTTTTGACTGTTCATTCATGATTCATCCTGCAGGCTTAAGATAAGCCGGTCTAAAACTGGGCATGTTCTTTGATACACGCCGCAGAATGGCATCCGGTCAGTAGACAGACCCTCTCAGGGTGTTAGACTGATTTGATTGAAAAGTAAGAGGTAACAGATGGGAACTTCATTGCAGCGCACTATGGCTCTGATTCCGCAAGGTAGTCTGGAAGGCTATATCCAGGCAGTAAACTCTATTCCTGTGCTGAGCGCAGAGGAAGAGCGTGAACTGGCTGAGCGTTTGCAGCAGGATGGCGATCTCGAGGCTGCTCGTCAGCTGGTTATGTCGCACCTGCGCTTTGTCGTTCATGTCGCCAAGAGTTATGCCGGTTACGGCCTGCCTCAGGCCGATCTGGTTCAGGAAGGCAACATCGGCCTGATGAAGGCGGTCAAGCGCTTCGACCCGACGGTCGGCGTGCGTCTGGTCTCCTTTGCAGTGCACTGGATCAAGGCCGAAATCCACGAATATGTCCTGCGCAACTGGCGCATGGTCAAGGTGGCGACCACCAAGGCCCAGCGCAAGCTCTTCTTCAACCTGCGCAAATCCAAAAAACGTCTGGGCTGGCTGAACCACGAAGAGGTTCAGGCCGTGGCGGCCGATCTCGGCGTCTCTGCCGCTGACGTGACCGAGATGGAAGCGCGGATGGCCAACTACGATCAGGCGTTCGATCTGGTTGGTGATGATGAAGAAGAGGGCGGTTTCGCTCCGGTTCACTATCTGGAGGATAAATCCTCCGATCTGGCCGCGACCATCGAGAATGACAACTGGGACGATCATGCCACCCGTCGTCTGAGCTCTGCCCTCGCCACCCTGGATGAGCGCAGTCAGCACATCATCCGCGCCCGCTGGCTCGATGATGACAGCAAGACCACTCTGCAGGAGCTGGCCGATACCTACGGCGTCTCTGCCGAGCGTGTGCGTCAGCTTGAGAAAAACGCACTCAAGAAGCTGAAAGATGCCATGGAAGCCTGATGCTTCCTCTCATAAAAACAGGGCCTGATGGCCCTGTTTTTGTTTCGCAAGGATCTGGTCGGCCTTGCTTTGGTTACCCTTGAGTGTGTTATGTTGCCGCCACTGCCACATTAGGGAGAGCAGAAGTGAAACTGTTGAACGACCTGTTTACCAACAACCGTGAGTGGGCCGAACGGATCAAAGCCGAAGATCCCGCTTTCTTTGCCACCCTTTCTGCCCAGCAGGCCCCCGAATACCTCTGGATCGGTTGTTCCGACAGCCGGGTCCCCGCCAACCAGCTGATGGGGTTGCTGCCGGGGGATGTCTTCGTCCACCGCAACGTCGCCAATCTGGTTGTACATACCGATTTCAACTGCCTCTCCGTGCTGCAATACGCGGTAGAAGTGCTCAAGGTGAAGCACATCATCGTCTGCGGTCACTATGGCTGCGGCGGCGTCAAGGCCGCGATGCAGAATCAGGAGCTGGGTCTCATCGACAACTGGCTGCGCAACATCAAGGATGTCTACTTCAAATATGGTGAAGAGCTCGAGGCCATCGAGGATGAGCACGAGCGCTTCGACTACCTGTGCGAGCTGAACGTGGCCGAACAGGTCGCCAACGTCTGCCACACCACCATCATCCAGAACGCCTGGCGCAAGGGGCAGGAGCTGGCGGTGCATGGCTGGATCTACGGGATCAAGGATGGTCTGCTGCACGATCTCGATCTCTGCATCAGCGGCCCGGATCAGATCCCCGACGTCTACCGCGCCTGGCCGGATATGCGTCCGCCCCACCGTCGGCGCTAGGGAGCTTCATGGTGGCGCCAGCCCTCTATCTGCAGATCAAGCAGCACATTCTGGACGGAATCCGCGAACGCCACTATCAGGCGGGGGACAGGATCCCGACCGAAGCGGCCCTGTGCGAGCAGTTCACCGTGAGCCGGATGACGGTCAACCGGGCGTTGCGGGAACTGGTGGCTGAGGGGTGGCTGGTGCGTACCGCCGGTTCCGGCAGCTTCGTGGCGGACAGGCGAACCGAATCGCCGTTGCTGGCCATTCGCAACATCGCTGACGAGATCGCCGAGCGTGGCGGCGAGTACAGTGCCCGGGTGATCCGGCTGCAGCGGCTGGCCGCCGACGAGAAGGTGGCGGTACAACTGGGGCTGCGGGTAGGTGCCCCTATCTTTCACAGCCTGATCGTCCATCAGGCTGATGGTGAGCCGTTGCAGCTGGAGGAGCGCTTCGTCGATGCCGGGCGCTTGCCGGGCTATGGCGAGCAGGATTTTACCCAACAGACCCCCAACCGCTATCTGATGGATGTCTGCCCCCTCTCCGAGATGGAGCACGTGGTGGAAGCCGTGTTGCCGAGCGCCGGTGAGGCGGGATTGTTGCAGATCCGCGTAGATTCCCCCTGCCTGTTGTTGCACAGACGCACCTGGTCGGAGGGGCATCTGGTCTCCTACGCCCGTTTGCTCTCCCCCGGTTCCCGTTACAAGCTAAGCTCCAAGACTCAGCTGGAGTAAATGTCTATACAACTTGATTTTGCAAAGCCCACCTCCTGGTGGGCTTTTTTGTGCTTAAACTCTAAGTTTGATGCTGTTATCAGGATGTGAATTTCGCTCTTTCTTTCGTCATAGAGATCGACTATAAGAATATGTATATACATTTGAGGTCGCTATGAACAAGGAACTGTTGAACTGCGAGCGGGTCTGGCTCAACGTGACGCCCGCTACCCTGAATGATGAGCTGGCCGACTACGGCCTGCTGCCGCTCCACGCCATCGGCGTGAAGGATGGCAAGATCCACGCGCTGGTGCCGATGGCCGAACTGAAGGGGTCGTATCCCGCTCACTGGCAGGATATGCGGGGCAAGCTGGTCACCCCCGGCCTTATCGATTGTCACACCCATCTGGTCTTCGCCGGCAGCCGTGCCGAAGAGTTCGAGCTGCGTCAGCAGGGAGTGCCCTATGCCGAGATCGCCCGTCGGGGCGGTGGCATCATCAGCACGGTGCGTGCCACCCGTGCCGCCAGCGAAGAACAACTGTTCGAGCTGGCGTTGCCGAGGGTGGCATCCCTGATCCGCGAAGGGGTCACCACGGTGGAGATCAAGTCCGGCTATGGCCTCACTCTGGCTGATGAACTCAAGATGCTGAGGGTGGCCCGCCGACTGGGAGGGGCGCTGCCGATCCGGGTCAAGACCACTCTGCTGGCGGCCCATGCGGTGCCGCCGGAGTATCGCGACGATCCCGATAGTTGGGTCGAGACCATCTGTCAGGAGATCATCCCGGCCGCCGCCGAGGCAGGCTTGGCCGATGCGGTGGATGTCTTCTGCGAGCACATCGGCTTCTCGTTGGCCCAGACCGAGCAGGTCTATCTGGCGGCGGATCAATACGGCCTGCCGGTGAAGGGGCATATGGATCAGCTCTCCAATCTCGGTGGCAGCACACTCGCTGCCAACTTTGGCGCCCTCTCGGTGGACCATCTGGAGTATCTGGATCCGGAAGGGATCCTGGCGCTGGCCCACCGTGGCGTGGTCGCCACCCTGCTGCCCACCGCCTTCTACTTCCTCAAAGAGACCAAGCTGCCGCCGGTCGCCGCGCTGCGCAAGGCGGGGGTAGCGATGGCGGTCTCCTCCGATATCAACCCGGGTACGGCCCCTATCGTCTCGCTGCGGATGGCGATGAACATGGCCTGCACCCTGTTTGGCCTGACCCCGCTGGAGGCCATGGTCGGGGTGACCCGTCACGCCGCCAAAGCACTTGGCGAGCAGGATCGTCTTGGTCAGCTCAGGGTCGGCATGGCGGCCGATTTCCTGATCTGGCACTGCGCCCATCCGGCCGAGCTGAGCTACATGGTCGGCGTCGATCAGCTGGCAGGCCGCATCTTCAACGGCGAGGAGACCCTCCATGGATAAGTTCAACCCGATCGACATGTCGCTCTGGCAGGGGCGGCAGGATCCGGAAGATGGCGAACTGGCCCTGCGCTGGCACGACAAGGTGCTGCCCTGGACCGCCGGAGCACAAGACTCTGCCGGTGTAGTACTGCTTGGTTTTGCCTGCGATGAAGGGGTGCGCCGCAACAAGGGGCGCATTGGTGCTGCCGGGGCGCCGCTGGCGGTGCGCAAGCTGCTGGCCAACACTGCCTGGCACCTGAACCGTCCCGTCTACGATGGCGGAGATGTGAGCTGTACCGATGGCAATCTCGACGCCGCCCACGGCCATCTGGCCGAGCGGGTCGCTGCCGCGCTCGATTTGGGCCACTTCCCGCTGGTGCTGGGGGGCGGTCACGAGGTGGCCTTCGGCAGCTGGAGCGGCCTCAACTTGCATCTGGCGGGTCAGGGGCGAGTCGGCATTATCAATTTTGACGCCCACTTCGACCTGCGCATGAAGCAGGAGCAGGCCAGCTCTGGCACCCCCTTTTTCCAGATTGCCGAGCAGTGCGCCGCTCAGGGCACACCGTTTCACTACGCCTGCCTTGGGGTGGCCGAGACCGCCAATACCCAAGCCCTGTTTGCCCGTGCCAAGGCGCTGGGTGTGTGGCATGTGCTGGACGAGGCGATGACCCAGACCGAGCTGCCAGCCTTGCTAAGCGGGCTGGACGCCTTTATCGCCGATTGTGATCACCTCTATCTGACCATCGATCTCGACGTGCTGCCCGGCGCCGTTATGCCGGGAGTGAGCGCTCCCGCCGCTCGCGGCGTGGAGCTGGCGGTGATCGAACCGCTGATCGCCCATATCCGGGCCAGCGGCAAGCTCAGGCTCGCCGATCTGGCCGAGTACAACCCGACGCTGGATCAGGACAACCGCAGTGCCCGCGTGGCCGCGCGACTGGTTCATCTGTTGACCCGTTAACCCTTTTGGCCGCCCGTCGCCGAAGGCACCCTATTGATACAACAAGGAGTGTGTATGTCTGTGCAACAGCAGGATCCCCGTCATGATCCTAACCGCGTGATCCGTGCCCCGCGCGGCACCGAACTGACCGCCAAGAGCTGGCTCACCGAAGCGCCGCTGCGGATGCTGATGAACAACCTGGACCCCGAGGTGGCCGAGCATCCCCAGTCGCTGGTGGTCTATGGCGGCATCGGTCGCGCCGCCCGCAACTGGGCCTGCTTTGACAAGATCGTCGAGGTGCTGACCCGGCTCGAGGAGGATCAGACCCTGCTGGTGCAATCCGGCAAGCCGGTCGGGGTGTTCCAGACCCACAAGGATGCGCCGCGGGTTCTGATCGCCAACTCCAATCTGGTGCCGCACTGGGCCAACTGGGAGCACTTCAACGAGCTCGATAAGAAGGGCTTGATGATGTACGGCCAGATGACCGCGGGCTCCTGGATCTACATCGGTACCCAGGGGATAGTGCAGGGCACCTACGAGACCTTCTTTGCGGTGGCCAATCAGCACTTCAACGGCGAACCCAAGGGGCGCTGGATCCTGACCGGTGGTCTCGGCGGCATGGGCGGCGCCCAGCCGCTGGCCGCCACCATGGCCGGCTTCTCGATGATCGCCGTGGAGTGCGACGAGACCCGCATCGATTTTCGTCTGCGCACCCGTTATGTGGACAAGAAGGCTCACAGCCTGGATGAGGCGCTGGCCATGGTCGAGGAGGCCAAGCAGAGCGGCAGCGCCATCTCCATCGGTCTGCTCGGCAACGCCGCCGACGTGTTCGCCGAACTGGTGGCCCGTGGCATCACCCCGGACGTGGTGACCGACCAGACCTCCGCCCACGACCCGGTGCACGGCTACCTGCCGCAGGGCTGGAGCGTGGCCAAGTGGCGCGAGCTGCAGCAGAGTGCCCCGCAGGAGGTTAATCTGGCCGCTCGTCGCTCCATGGCCCGCCAGGTGGAGGCGATGCTGACCCTGCAGGAGCGCGGCGCGGCGACTCTGGATTACGGTAACAACATCCGCCAGATGGCGCTGGAGGAGGGGGTGGCGAACGCCTTCGACTTCCCCGGCTTCGTCCCCGCCTATATCCGCCCGCTGTTCTGCGAGGGGATTGGACCGTTCCGCTGGGTGGCCCTTTCCGGCGATCCGGAAGATATCTACAAGACCGATCAGAAGGTGAAAGAGCTGATCCCCGACGATCCTCACCTGCACAACTGGCTCGACATGGCCCGCGAGCGCATCGCGTTTCAGGGGCTACCGGCTCGGATCTGCTGGGTCGGGGTCAAGGATCGGGTACGCCTCGGTCTGGCCTTCAACGAGATGGTGAAAAACGGCGAGCTGAAAGCCCCCATCGTCATCGGCCGCGACCATCTGGATTCCGGCTCGGTGGCGAGCCCGAACCGCGAGACCGAGTCGATGATGGATGGCTCCGATACCGTCTCCGACTGGCCGCTGCTCAACGCCCTGCTCAACACCGCTGGCGGCGCGACCTGGGTGTCGCTGCACCACGGCGGCGGGGTCGGAATGGGCTTCTCCCAGCACTCCGGCGTGGTGATCGTCTGCGATGGTTCCGATGACGCTGCCAAGCGCGTCGGTCGGGTGCTGCGCAACGATCCGGCCACCGGGGTGATGCGCCACGCGGATGCCGGCTACGAGATTGCCATCAACTGTGCCCATGAGGCGAAACTGGATCTGCCGATGATTGACGGCGCCAACGGTGTCAAAGGAAAGGTGTAACACCATGTTTGAATTGACTATTACTCCGGGCGAGCTGGATCTTGCCACCCTGCGCCGCGTCAGCCGCGAGCCGGTACATGTTTCACTGGATCCGGCCGCGCTGCCGGGGATCCACGCCTCAGCTGCTGTGGTTACCAAGGTGATCGAGCAGAACCGGGTGGTGTATGGCATCAACACCGGCTTTGGCCTGTTGGCCAACACCCGCATTCCGGTGGAGCTGCTGGACGAGCTGCAGCGATCCATCGTGCTCTCCCATGCGGCAGGGATTGGCGAGTACATGGATGACGCCACCGTGCGGCTGATGATGGTGCTCAAACTCAACTCGCTGGCGCGGGGCTTCTCCGGGATCCGGCGGACGGTGCTTGAGGCCTTGATGACCCTCATCAACGCCGAAGTCTATCCGGTGGTGCCGAAGAAGGGATCCGTCGGCGCCTCCGGCGATCTGGCGCCGCTGGCTCATATGAGCTGCCTGCTGATCGGGGAGGGCAAGGCTCGCCACAAGGGCGAGCTGATCGACGCCGCTACTGCCCTGAAAATTGCCGGGCTCGAGCCCATCGCGCTGGCGCCCAAAGAAGGATTGGCGCTGCTCAACGGCACTCAGGCCAGCACCGCCTTTGCGCTGGAAGGGCTGTTCCATGCCGAGGATCTGTTCGCTGGTGCCATCACCATCGGCGCCATGAGTGTGGAGGCTGCGCTCGGCAGCCGCAGGCCGTTCGATGCTCGCATCCACGCGGTGCGCGGTCAGCGTGGCCAGATCGACGCGGCCGCCTGCTATCGCCACCTGCTGGTGGATGGCAGCGAGATCGGCATGTCCCATCACAACTGCGAGAAGGTGCAGGATCCCTACTCATTGCGCTGCCAGCCGCAGGTGATGGGGGCCTGCCTGACCCAGATCCGTCAGGCCGCCGAGGTGCTGGTGTGCGAGGCCAACGCGGTCTCCGACAACCCGCTGGTGTTTGCCGATGATGAGGAGATAATCTCCGGCGGCAACTTCCACGCCGAGCCGGTGGCCTTTGCGGCCGATAATCTGGCGCTGGCCATCGCCGAGATAGGTTCCCTCTCCGAGCGGCGGATGGCGCTGCTGATTGACTCTCGGATGTCCGGTCTGCCGGCGTTTCTGGTCAACAACGGCGGGGTGAATTCGGGCTTTATGATCGCTCAGGTCACCTCGGCGGCGCTGGCCTCCGAGAACAAGACCCTGGCCCATCCCGCCTCGGTGGATAGTTTGCCCACTTCCGCCAATCAGGAGGATCACGTCTCCATGGCGACCTTCGCCGGTCGTCGATTGGCTGACATGGCGGAGAATACCCGCGGCATTCTGGCAGTCGAACTGCTGGCGGCGGCACAGGGGCTCGATTTCCGCGCGCCGCTGCGCAGTACCGAGCTGATCGAGCTGGCCAAGGGACGACTGCGGGCAGAGGTGAGCTTCTACGACAAGGACAGGTACTTCGCGCCGGATATCGAAGCGGCCGCCGCCCTGCTGGGCCGTGCCAGCTACAACGACCTGATCCCGGCCGGGGTGCTGCCCAGCCTGTAAGCCTTGATCACCCTTCTCCCCTGGCGGGAGAAGGGTGGGGGATGAGGGGGAAGCCGCTTCACTGGCACCGGTGAGAGCCGGGAGCAGATGACAAAAGACCGCCCAATCGGGCGGTCTTTGCGTTTCTGACGTTGGTTGAACGCGGTTATTCGTGTTCGAACATCAGGAACAGATAAACCACGAACAACACCAGATGGGTCGCACCATGGAGCACATTGGTGCGGCCGCTGCTGAAGGTCACTTTACAGACCATCAAGGTCGTGACCAGCAGCACCATATCGGCGGGGGAGAGGCCGAGGCGTACCTCCTGACCCAGCATGGAGCCGATAAAGAGCACGGCAGGCACGGTGAGGGCGATGGTGGCCAGCACCGAGCCGAAGTAGAGGTTCATTGCCCGCTGCAGCTGGTTGTTGAAGGCGGCCTTGATGGCGCCGACTGCTTCGGGAGCTAGCACGATACATGCGACGATAAAGCCGCCCAGTGCCGCGGGCGCGTCCATCACATGCACCCCGTAGTTGATGGGGATGGCCAGGGTCTTGGCCAGCAGGATCACTACCAGCAGGTAGGCGAGCAGCAGGATGGTGTGATAGACGTTGCTCTGCAGCGGGCCGTGGTGCTCCTCGTAATCCTCGTGATCGCTGTCGACGAAGAAGTGGCTGTGGCTGCGGGTCTGGATCAGCAGAAAGACCCCGTAGAGCAGGATCGAGATGATGATCAGCATCCACGACATGGCGCGCGACATACTGCCGATTGCACCACCTTCGGTGAAGTTGGGCAGCACCAGACAGAGCAGGGCCAGCGGGATGATGGCCACCAGATAGGATTTGACCCCGTCCAGATTAAAGCTCTGGGTGTGGTAGCGCCAGCCGCCAAACAGCAGGGTGAAGCCCACCAGACCGGTACTCACCAGCATCACTACCGCAAACATGGTATCGCGGGCCATGGTGGGGTTGGGCTCGCCGGTCAGCATCACCGAGGAGATCATCACCACCTCCAGCGAGATGACCGAGAGGGTGAGGATCAGGGTGCCGAAGGGCTCGCCCAGCTTGATGGCGAGGGCATCGGAGTGGCGCACTACCGAGAAGATGGCCCAGGTTACGATGGCCAGTAGTGCCGCCGAAACCGGAAGATAGATCCCGAGCGGAGTTGTCTCTGTCAGCAGGTCGCTCCCGATCGTCTTGAAAAAGAGCAGGGTCAGCAGGCCGACGGGCAGGGCAATCTCTTGCCGGATAAATGTCTTCATAGGCAATGGTTCTCATCTCGGGACGGCGCTGGCCGACAGGGATTGATGGGAGGCGTGCGTGAAGGTGCTCACGGTAGCCGAATGCTTATGATAAGGGTTCCATCCTCTCAGGGGCAGATCATTTTGTTGCTGAATGTAAATGGTGGTTCAAGGGCGATGAGCCAGGTCGTGGCAGAGGCTTTGGGAGTGTCAGCCTCTGTGCAAAAGGGTGCGTGTGCTCCCGGTGGGGGGAGCCCTGCCAGCGCTGGCCTGTGCAATATCGGTGTCAGCTCTCTTGCGAATATTGTGGAGGCCATGTCTGCTGCCAGATGGCAAGATCTGCCAGCGCCATGGGCCTGCCAAAGACGTAACCCTGGATCAGATAGACGCCGTGTTGCCGCAAGTAATCAACCTGTTCCCGCGTCTCAACCCCTTCCGCAATCATCTCCATGCCTGATTCCAGGCCAAACGTGATGATGGCATCCAGCACGCTGCGTTTGAGGTCGTTGGTGCCTATGGTATCGACGAACATCTTGTCGATCTTGATCTGGCGGATCCCGAGGCTCTGCAGGTAGGCAAAACCACCGTAGCCGGTACCGAAATCATCCAGTTTGAAGTGATATCCCATCTGCTGCAACAGGGTGATCTCCTCGGTAGCGGCTTTGATGTCGAGGATCGGCTTGCGTTCTGTCAGCTCGAAGGTAAGGCGCTCGGGCGAAGGGTTATGGTGTTCACTCAACATGTTGCGCAGCAAGGGTTGTTCGATATGGGTGGCCATCAGATTGACACTGATCCACTGCTCTGGTGGCAACAGCGGCAGATCCGTGATCACCTGCTCCAGCAACTGCCTGGTGATAGGCAGGATAAGTCCCTGATCTTCAGCATATTCGATGAAAGCGCTCGGGGGGATCAGCTCGTGTCCACGTTGCCAGCGTAGCAGCGCCTCAAAACCGGCAACCTGCCAGGTTCGAAGATCCACCACGGGTTGATAGAAGGGGATGAACTCCTGGCGCACCAATCCGGCCTGCAATAGCCCCTTGAGCGAGCGGCGATAGTTTCGCAGCGACCAGTAAGCGGTCACCAGCAGCAGGCCCAGGATAGTGCCGCTCCAGAGTGCGATTCGTCTGACTTGCTCGCGAGCATACAGGTCCAGTGCAGAACCGGCCCAGATGGTTTGTCGGGTCAGTTTGTCCTGATCAAAGAAGCTCAGGCTGCGGCTGCCCTCTTCCAGCTTGATGGTCCGGTCACCGCGCGGGAAGCGGGGGGTCATCGCTGCGGGATCCCGCTGGCTGAACTCCAGATAGAAACAGTCACTGCAGGGGAGCTGTAGCAGATCGTGGCTCCAGCTGTTATCGAGCACCCAGTAGGCAATGTTGCCGCCGTTTTTGTAGTAGGCAACCATCTCCTGTTCCGTATTGAAACTGGCCGTTGTAGCAGTCAGCCCCAGTTTGTCGGGGAGGGCGCCATCCTGGTTGGCGTTTTTGATGAGCGAAATACCCACACCCAGGCTTGAGCAGCTTTTCCCTGATGCCAGTTCCAGCCCCTGCAGACGAATATGGGTGTTGTAAAAGCGGGGATCCCGCAGCAGTGCCATGTCGTTGGCACCACAATCGAAATCAAACAGCGTCAGCTGCTCGCTCATGGCCTTGTCCAGCGTGTGATGGCGTATCGCCATGGCTCGCTTTATCTCGGCCACCTTCTGCTCAAGCAGGTGGTTGGCCATCGGTTTTGTTAGCCACAGACCGACGGGCTGGCTTGCCAGGATGGGCAAGAGCAGTAGCAGTACAGTGATCCAGAGGGGGGTGATGCGTAACAAGGGCGCCTGCCAGTTTTACGAGACACAAATGGGTCAAGCCATCATAGTGCATTAGTACAATCAATTTGAGCTCTACTTGTCACACTTATTAGATGATTTTTTAAATGTATGATTTTAAATGTTTTTATTGTTAACCTTGAAAAGATTCAATCGCTGACCTGTCATAAATGACAATTGCTCAACTTATCCGAACTGCTTTAGAGTACCCCTGCGGTTTGACTCACCGTGTGTTCAATACTCCTGTATCTGTTTTTTGTCAGTAGCACAGAGTGTTAGTTTTGATATGAGTGTTCCTTTTGGTCCCTTTTGAGGGACCATTTTTCTGTCTGCTATCTTCCCCTGCTCCACCTGTGTACCTTCCTTGGTATTCTCCCGCTGCTTTGGGTATGCTGCCCCGCTTAAATTACAGAAGCGGGATCCCCGTCCATAGTGATGGCCACAGCGCCACTGCTACCATGAACTCCAATGGATGATGCCGGGCACACGGAAAGGCACATGAAACTCACAACACATCTTGTCTCGTTTATTACCTTGTGCGTGATCGCTGCCATGGCGACCGTGCTGATTGGCGGGGTGTTCAGCTTTCGCGAGCTGGGCATGGAGTTGCAGCAAAAGAAGGTCGATGCGCTGGTCGAGGTGATCGACAAGCAACTCGACGTTGCTCACGGTATGGAGGATATGAGCCGCTGGTTGCCCACCTTGCTGCGGGCGGCTCATGTGGTGGAGCTGGAGGTGCGCCAGAATGACCAGCGGGTCTACTGGTTCCGTGACGTACAGCGTCCGGTTGATGAACCGCTGCTGGTGCCATACAGCCATCCGCTGCCCCATCAGGCTGGCATGCAGGCCAGCTTCAAGCTGGAGCGCCCCTTCAAGGAGGCGGAGTACTCCATCAAGGCGATGTCGGGCATCTCGTTCGGGATCTTCATCGTGGTGTTCGGTCTCTGGTACTCCATCCGCTGGTTGCGTCAGCAGTTGCGCGGCGCCGAGCTGCTGGGCATTCGCGCCCAGCTGATCCTCGATGACAAGCTCTCCAAACTGAGCCATGACCCCGTCGAAGAGTGGCCGGTGGCCGCCAGTCAGGCCCTCGATCATCTGCTCGCCGAGCTGGCGGATGCCCGCAAGGAGCGCAGCCGCTTCGACAACTTCATTCGCAGCAACGCCTTCGTCGACAAGATGACCGGCATCGGCAACCGCCTCTTCTTCGATAACCGGCTCGAGAGCGCTATCATGGAGGCGAGCGTGATGAGTGGCGGTGTCTTGCTGATTGAACTCGCCTGTCTGGAAGAGCTGGAAGCGGAGCAGTTCGAGCTGCAGGGGCATGATCTGCTGCTGGAGGCGAGCGCCGTGATCAGTGCTTTTGTGCGCAAGCATAACGGTGCCTTGCAGGCTCGTTATGCCGGACATGTCTTTGCGGTATTGTTGCCCAACATGTCGGAGAGCGAGATGGTGGACAGTGCCAGCCAGCTGCTCAAGAGTCTGCAACGGCTACACTGGCCGCAGCAGGTCAATCCGGAGACGGCCATCTATATCGGGGCTGTCTGCTACCAGGCGCAAGACACTCTGCTCAAGGTGCAGGAGGAGGCCGAGCTGGCCCTCAAGAGTGCACGTCTGCAGGGGCACAACGGCTGGTTCCTCTACGAGAAGCAGCTGGACGAGGAGCAGAGCAGCAAGGGGACGGTGCGCTGGCGCACCCTCATCAGTCGCCGTCTTGAAGAGCAGGGGATCGATTTTTATACCCAACCGGTCCAGCAGGATCGGGATCAGGTGGTACTGCAGCAGGATCTGCTCACCTATATCCACGATGAGCAGGGGAGGGAACTGCAAGCAGGGATCTTCATGCCAATGGCGGAGAAGGTGGGCCTGCTGCTGCAACTGGATCGGCTGGTGGCGGAGCAAACGCTGGTGTTGCTGCGCCAGCGTTCCGAGCAGAGCTGTCCCATCACTCTGACCCTGAGTGCCCAGAGTCTGCTCAACCGCGAGTTCCAGCGCTGGCTCTTCTTCGCCCTGTTCCAGCTGCCGCGCAGCACCAACGAGCGGTTGATCCTGCAGCTCTCGGAGGCTCAGGTCACACGCCACTTCGAAGCACTCAAGCGGCCGCTGCGCTCCCTGCGGATGCTGGGCTGCCAGCTGGCCATCGATCATGCTGGCCAGGATGTGGTGAGCACCCAGTACATCAAGGAGTTCGAGATCAACTTCCTCAAGCTGCACCCCAGCCTGGTGCGGGAGATTCACGCCCGACAGGTGAACCAGATGGCGGTCCGCAGTCTGGTGGGGGGCTGCGCCAATACCCGTACCCGGGTGCTGGCGGTGGGGGTAGAGAGTGGCGATGAGTGGAAGATGCTGCGCCACCTCGGGGTGCATGCCGGGCAGGGGCCCTGGTTTGCCGAGCCACGCCGGTTGGTGCAGGAGCCGGCTGGTGATTGAGATAAACAAGAGAGGGTCGTCGTGGGGCGACCCTCTCTCGTTTTCGGTTGCCGTCAGGCGGGGCTCACAGTCGCCCCTGCTCCCGCAGTCCGGCCAATCCCTGCATGCCGCCGGTATGGATAAAGACAATCTTGCTGCCGGGGGCGATGCGGCCCGCAGCCAGCTCGCGAAACAGCCCCCACATCGCCTTGCCGCTGTAGATGGGCTCCAAAGGCAGACCTGTTTCGGCGCTGAAATCTTGAACCCACTGCCAGAGGGCCGGGCTGAATTTGGCGTAGCCACCATCGTGGTGATCGAGTGCGACCCGCCAGCCGGGGATGCTGGCGGCAGCGGGATGGAGGCGACACACCTCGTCAGCGATAAAGCCGCCTCCTTTCAGTACCGCAATGGCGAGGATCTGCTCCCGGTCCTGTTTGCCAGCGATTAGGCCCGCCAGGGTGCCGCCGCTGGCACAGGGCAGTACCCAGAGATCCGGCGAGAAGGGTACCTCGCCGACCAGTTCGGCAACCCCGGGGATAGCCAGCGGGCTGCTGCCCCCTTCCGGCACGATCAGGGTATCGGGTGCATCGAATTGGGCCAGCCAGTCGGGATCCTGGCGACGGCGGTAACTCTGGCGGTCGACGAAAACGAGATCCATACCCCAGCGTCTGGCATCCCTCAGGGTGGTATTGCTGACGGCATCAGATTCGCCCCGTATGATACCGGTAGTTCGAAGGCCAGATTGGCACCCTGCTGCTGCCAGTGCATGGATGTGATTGGAGTAGGCGCCGCCAAACGAGAGTAGATGCCGTTTGCCGTGCTCTCTGGCATGAAGCAGGTGGTATTTGAGCTTGCGCCACTTGTTGCCGGAGATGGTCGGATGGATCAGATCATCCCGCTTGCACCAGAGTTCGACGCCGTAGCGGGTCAGCAACGGGTGGTGGAGGGGGTGCAGGGGGGAGGGCAGGATAGCTGACCCCTCTGGCTCGGCTGGAAGGCTGGCTTGCAATGGTGAGTCCGTCTTTTATATAGAGGCTAATCTGCTGTTTATGTTAATATTTCATACATTTAATCACTATTGATGGGCGGGCTTACATGAAAAAACTGTTCAGACGGTCGACGCCAAGCCGCCAGGTCGGGCTCTTGTTGGCCAATGACAGGATCATGCTGGCTGCAGTGGGCAATCCCCCCGTCTTCGCGACGCGCACCATCAACGGCCCACAGGAGTGGGCTGTGGCCATGAACGAGCTGTTCAGCCGTTATGGGCTGGCCAAGTCTAAAGTGCGGGTAGCCCTCGCCGCCAGCCTTTATCAACAGATCCAGATCGACAAGCCTGCCGTGCCTGACGCCGAGATGGCGGGGGCGCTCCCCTGGGCCATCAAGGACTATGTCAGCGAACCCGTGCTGCAACTGGCGATGGATTATGTGGACTTGCCCACCCCGCCTGCCGGTCGTCCGCGCATCAATGTGATCTGCCTGCCCAAGAGCCGGGTGCAACAGCTGGCCGATGCCATCAACGGCATCGCCACCCTGCAATCCATCATCAGCGACGAGCTGGCGCTCACCTCTCTCTATGAAGCGGATGACACTGTGCGCATGCTGCTGTGGCAGCCCAAGGGGCAGGATCTGCAACTGCTGGTCTTCCATCAGGGCGGGCTCTGCTTCTCCCGCCAGCTGCGCGGTTTCACCAGCCTGACCGGCGAACATGAGCCTGACGCCATGCTGCTCGATTCACTGGCGCTGGAGATCCAGCGCTCCCTCGACTATCTGGCGGGCCAGCTCAAATTGCCCGAGCTGGGGCAGATGCAGTTTGCCGTCGCTTCGCCCTTTATCGGTACCTTGGTGCGTCACATGGAGCAGACCTTCGGCTTTGCCGTCTCCGCCATGGCCAACAAGGCGGTGCTGGCCGGCGTCGAATACCTCTCGGCTTATGCTGCCGCATTGGGGGATGATCAATGAGAGTGTTATTCCCCCTTGCTGCCATGGTCAACAAGACAATGTTGCTGGCTGGCGTCGAATACCTTTCTGCCTACGCAGCCGCCATCGGGGAGGATGCGTGATGAAACGTCAGATAAATCTCTATGGTGCCGAGTTTCGTCCCAAGCGGCAGTGGGCCAGCCTCAATCAGATGGCGTTGGTATGGGGTGTTGCGCTGTTGCTGATCCTGCTGACGGCTATCGGTTACAGCTGGCAGCAGCAACAGGTCAGCCGGGCGCTAGCGCAACGCACCGCCGAGCTGGAGCTCAAGCGCAGCGAGGCCAGACGCCTCGATGCCGAGCTGGCGCGCCATCAGGCAGATCCCCGGCTGCAACAGCAACTGGTCAATAAACGGGATGAGCTGACCGCCAAGCAGGGGCTGATGCGTCAGCTCGGTAGCCTGTCTCTGCAAAAATCCCAGGGCTATGCCAGCGTGATGGCGGATCTCTCCCGCATTCGCAGCAGCAACCTCTCGTTGCAGCGCATCGAGATCAACGAAGGGCGGATCAACCTCTCCGGTTTTGCCGGACGCAGTCAGGATGTGCCGGCCTGGGTCAACCGCTTCAAGCAGACCCCGAGTCTGGTAGGCAAGGAGTTTGGTGAACTGACCCTCGGCCGTGACAAGGAGGGCCGTCTGACCTTCCAGTTGAGCGGCATTGCGCGGGAGAAACCCTGATGAATCTGAAAGCACAATGGCAGGCATGGGGCCAGCGTATCGCCGTGTTGAGCCAGCGGGAGCGGGTGTTGATCCTGCTGACCGGTCTGGTGCTGCTGGGCGCGGCCGGACTCTACGGCTGGATCGATGGCGCTGATACTCGCCTGCAGCAGGATCGCATGGCCCTGAGCGCCGCCGAGCGCGACCTCGAAATCATGGAGCTGGAGAACCTCGGCAAACAGGCTCGGCTCAAGCGGGATCCCAATCAGGGCGTTCGCGACCAGCTGGCGCAGGTCGAAGCGGATCTGGCCCGGATCGACGATGAGCTGAAGGCCCAGACCGTCGATCTGATCCCGGCGCACGAGATGCCGCAGGTGCTGGAGGCGCTGCTCTCCCGCTCCGCCAACCTTCACATGCTGGCGCTCAGTTCGCTGGAGCCGACCCCGCTGATGGCGGGAGAACAGAAGGTCAATCTCTACAAACATGGTATCCGGCTTCAGCTTGAAGGTGGCTATTTCGATGTTTATCAATATCTTAAAGCGCTGGAAGCCTTGCCGCGCCACTTTTACTGGAAGCAGTTCGACTACCGGGTCAAATCCTATCCCGGCGCGGTGGTGGAGATGGAGATCTACACCCTGAGTACCAGCAAGGAGTTTATCCGTGGCTAGAGTGTTTGCGTTGTGCTGTTGCCTGTTCAGCGTGCTGGTAAAGGCGGAGCAGGTCGAGGTATTGCAGGATCCCACCGCACCGCTGGCGGATGTGGCGATTGGCGCCCGTGCGACCGGCGAGAGCAACACCGGTTTACCGAAGCTGCAGAGTGTGGTGCTGGGCAATGGCCCGGCGCTGGCGGTGCTCAATGGCAAGAGTTATCGGGTCGGGCAACAGGTGGATGGCTATACGCTGGTGGCCATCACGGCAGATGCCGTGGTGCTGGAAAAGGCGGGCAAACGCCACGCGGTCACACTCTTTGCCAGCAAGATCCGGGTTTGAGTCGTGCTTGCCTTTCGAGAGGTGGAGCGGCTTTATCGAGTTTAATTGCAAGTCAGGGTGCTCTAATTACATGAAAAAACACCGTCTCTGTCTGATCACCATGGCCATGATGGCCGCAGGCTGTACCACGTATCAGCACCCCGAGCCGACCCAGGCCAAGGATGCTCTCAAACAGGCCATGAACGAACAGCAGAAGCAGGCTGCCCCGCTGACCGCCTTGCCCAAATCGGTGCAGAGTGAATTGCTGCAGCTGAACCGGCCGCAGATGCCGGTCGGCATGCCGGAGAAGCGGCTGCGCATCGCGGCTCACGACGTGGAGGCGGTGGAGTTTTTCGGTTCCCTGTTCAAGGGCTCCCGCTACAGCGTGGCGGTTCATCCCGGGGTGGCCGGGCTGGTCTCGGTCGAGCTCAAGGATGTGACCCTGCCGGAGGTGCTGGCGGTGGTAGGTGACATGTATGGCTTCGACGTGCAGCGCAAGGGCAATGTCTTCCACATCTATCCGGCGGGTCTGCGCACCGAAACCATTCCGGTCAACTATCTGATGATGTCCCGCCGTGGCCTATCCCGCACCTCGGTCAGCACCGGCGGGGTGACTGCCAATGACAACAATGGCAGCAATAACAGCAGTTTCGACAGCGCGTCCAACAACAGCGGCAGCAACAGCTCCTCCAGCAACAACTCGAGCGGTGACAACAGCAACGGTACCCGGATCGAGACTGACACCAACAGCGACTACTGGACCGATCTGCGCGACTCCCTGCAGACCCTGATTGGCACGGGTGATGGTCGCGCCGTGATCACCAGCCCGCAGGCGGGTCTGGTCACTATTCGCGCCTATCCGAAGGAGCTCAAGGCGGTACGTGAATTCCTCAATCAATCCGAGAGTCACCTCAAGCGCCAGGTGGTGCTGGAGGCGCGGATCATCGAAGTCGCCCTCAACGAAGGGTATGAGCAGGGGGTTGACTGGAGCGGTCTCTCCGCCAGTTGGGATGGCGGCAAGGGTATTACCGGCGGCCAGTCACTTGCCAAGACCCAGCTGCCCACCACCCCCAACCAGATCTTCAGTGCGCTGGGCGGCGGCGCCGGTTTCACGATCTCTGATGGCAACTTCGAGGTGGCGGTCAACCTGCTCAAGACCCAGGGCGATGTGAATACCCTCTCCAGCCCGAGGGTCACTGCGACCAACAACCAGAAGGCGGTGATCAAGGTGGGGACGGACGAATATTTCGTCACCAATGCCTCGACCACTACGGTGACCTCGACCGGCACGGCCGAACCTATCGTGACCCCCAATGTGGAGCTGACCCCCTTCTTCTCCGGTATTGCGCTGGACGTAACGCCGCAAATCGATGAAGAGGGCAAGGTGCTGCTCCATATCCACCCTTCCGTTATCGACACAGAAGAGCAGAAGAAGACCATCAACGTCGGTACCGCCAAACCGCTGGAGCTGCCGCTCGCCAAGAGCTCGATCCGCGAGTCCGATACCGTGGTGCAGGCCAATAACGGCGACATTATCGTCATCGGTGGTCTGATGAAGACCGACAAGCAGGAGATCGTCAGCAAGGTGCCGCTGCTGGGAGATATTCCCTGGGTGGGCGAAGCCTTTACCAATCGTCGCGAGAGCACCAAGAAGGTGGAGCTGGTGATCATGCTCAAACCGACCGTGGTGGAGAAAGATACCTGGCAAAACGAGCTGCAGCGTTCCGCAGATCTGCTCGACAAGTGGTATCCGGCGAAGGGGTAAGCCATGAGCTGGCGATTGGCATCTTTCCATTCCGCCGTACTGCGGGCCGAGGCTCGCGGTCGCAGGTTCCCCGTACTGGCTGGTGAGCGCCCATGTACCTGAGCCACTTCGGCCTGCAGGAGGCGCCGTTCGGCCTCACCCCCAATACCGGCTTCTACTACGGCTTGCCCCCTCACGAGGAGGCGCAACAGGTGCTCAATTGGGCGCTGGCGCAAGGGGAGGGATTTATCAAGGTGACCGGCGAGGTGGGTACCGGCAAGACCCTGCTCTGCCGAAAACTGCTGAGCGAGCTGGGCTCGGAAGAGTGCCCGGTGCGGCTCGCCTGGTTGCCCAATCCCCACCTCAGCCCGGCCGAGCTGCGCACAGCGCTGGCGCTGGAACTGGGGTTGTCGGTGCGGGAGCAGAGTGAGCTGGATCTTACCGATCGCATCCATCGTCACCTGATCAGCCTGCACCAGCAGGGCAGTCGGGTGGTGGTGCTGATCGATGAGGCCCAGGCGCTGCCTGACGAGACTCTGGAGGCGATTCGCCTGTTTGGCAATCTCGAGACCGAATCGAGCAAGCTGCTGCAGATTGTGCTGTTCGGCCAGCCGGAGCTGGATATCAGACTGGCCAGGCCCCACCTGCGCCAACTGCGCCAGCGGATCGGCTTTTCATACTGCCTGCGCCCGCTGCGCTTTGACGAGACCCGCGCCTATCTGGAGCACAGATTGCAGGTCTCCGGCTACCGCGGGGCACCACTGTTTGCCGGCCGCGCCATGCGGATGCTGTGGCGGGCCTCGCGAGGGATCCCGAGACTTATCAACATCCTGGCGCACAAGTGCCTGATGCTGGCCTACGGTCAGGGGAGGCGCCGGATCGATAGCCGTCTGGTGAGGCTCGCCATTCGCGATACCGACGATGCCAGCCGCTTTGCGCCATTGCGCTGGTGGCCCCTGTTACTGTTACTGTTGCTGGGGTGCGCCCTGGCTTATGGAGTCTGGCCATGAGCGTTATCAACCAGATGCTGAAAGATCTGGATCGGCGCCAGCAAGGCGCCGAGGGAACTGCCGTCTATATTGCCCCTGCGCGCCAGCAGGGGTGGTGGATGTTGCTGCTGACCCTGATCTGTGGTCTGGCATTGGGGATCCTCGGTTGGCGCACCTGGATCTACTGGCAGCAGACACACCCTGTCGTCGCCGCCAGCGAAGTGGTGGTTCCCGATGTGGTGACACGGGCCGCCGAGCCAGTCAATCCGCCCGAGCCGGTCGCAGTGGCCGCTGCGCTGCCGTTGCCGGGTGGGGATGAGAGAGTGGCTGATACCGCTGGCGGGCAGGTAGAGGGAGAGATGGCCGATGGTGCCCCCTTTGATGCCTCCAGCGATGTTGACGATTCGGAGCCGACCGATGAAGAGCTGCAGCCCGAGCTCTACGCCGAACTGGCGGCAGAGCAGCAGGCTGTCGCCAGCGCCCCGCGTAAACCGGGCATATTGAAGATCGAGACGGTCGAGCTGTCGGCCAAGGAGCTGGCGGCACTGGCGGAGCGCAAGGCGACGACCGCCATGGCCAAGGGAAGCCTGCGGGATGCGCAGGACAACTACTATCAGGTGCTGGCCCACGACCCCTATAACCAGGGGGCGCGCGAGCAACTGGCGGGGTTGCTCTACGGCGAGGGGCGCCTGACCGAGGCGCGCCAGCTGCTGGAGGAGGGGATCCGGCTCGATCCCCAACAGGCCGATTTTCGTCTGCTGCTGGCCCGTCTTGCCATCAACGAGGGGCAGCAACAGCAGGCGCTTGGCTGGTTGTCCGGTTATCAACCTGATCTTGCCAGCAACCTGGACTATTACGCCACTTGGGCGGGTCTGACCCAGGAGCTGGGTCAAAATGCCGATGCGGCGGCGCTCTATGTGAAGCTGCTGCGCCAGCAGCCGGATCAGGGCCGCTGGTGGCTTGGTCTCGGTGTCGCCGAGGATGGTCAGGGGCACAGCCAGCGGGCACTCGATGCCTATCGCAACGCCCTGCTGCACGGCAATCTCGGCGAGGCGTCGACCAACTGGCTGGAACAACGAATTGGCCAACTAACCCCTTGATAAACGCAGATTCGATGAGCGAAGCCTCATCGGATGCGGCAACGGGTGTGAAGTAACAGATATCGGAGCAAACATGGCACAACCCAGACTGAAAATGCGCCTCGGCGACCTGCTGGTTCAGGAGCAGATCATCTCTGATGATCAGTTGCAGCTTGCCCTGCAGCAGCAGCGTCAGACCGGACGCAAACTGGGCACCACTCTGATTGACCTCGGCTTTATCAGCGAGGTACAGCTGCTGCAGTTCCTCGCTCGCCAGCTGGATGTACCCTTCTTCGATCTCAATAACCTCACCATCGATGCCGCCGCGGTGCCGCTGCTGCCCGAAGTGCAGGCGCGCCGTTATCGGGCGCTGGCGGTCAACCTTACCGACGACAAGGTGACGGTGGCGATGTCGGATCCGGCGGACTTGAGTGCGCTGGATGCCATTGCTGCCTTGCTGAGCCCGCGGGAGATGGTGCTGGCGGTCGCGCGGGAAGGGCAGTTGCTGGACTATTTTGACCGCCTCTATCGCCGCACCCGCGAGATTGAGAGCTTCGCCGAACAGCTGCAGGAGGAGTATCAGGACTCCGGCTTCGAGTTGGGTTCAGGTAATCTGGGGGCCAATGACGAGGGGGAGGCGACGGTGGCCAAGCTGCTGCGCTCCCTGTTCGAGGATGCGGTGCAGGTGGGAGCGTCGGATATCCACATCGAGCCGGACGAGAAGGTGCTGCGCATTCGCCAGCGGATCGACGGCATCCTCCACGAGAATATCCTCAACGAGGTGCGCATCGCCCAGGCGCTGGTGCTGCGTCTCAAGCTGGTGGCCGGGCTCGATATCTCCGAGAAGCGCTTGCCGCAGGATGGCCGTTTCAACATGAAGGTGCGCGGCCGTGATGTGGATGTGCGGATGTCCACCATGCCGGTGCAGTATGGCGAGTCTGTGGTGATGCGTCTGCTGGATCAATCCTCCGGCATCCTGTCGCTGACCGAGACCGGCATGCCGCCGGAGATCCTGACCCGTTTCCGTCGTCAGCTCAAACGCCCGCACGGCATGATCCTGGTGACCGGCCCCACCGGTAGCGGCAAGACCACCACCCTCTATGGCGCGCTCTCCGAGCTCAATCAGTCCAGCAACAAGATCATCACGGTCGAAGACCCGGTGGAGTATCGTCTGCCCCGTATCAGCCAGGTGCAGGTCAATCCCAAGATCGGTCTCACCTTTTCCCACGTGCTGCGTTCCACCCTGCGCCAGGACCCGGACATCCTGCTGGTGGGTGAGATGCGTGACAACGAGACGGTGGAGATCGGCCTGCGTGGCGCCATCACCGGTCACCTGGTGCTGACCACCCTGCACACCAACGATGCGGTGACCAGTGCCTTGCGCCTTATCGACATGGGGGCGCCCGGCTATCTGGTGGCGAGTGCCCTGCGGGCTGTGGTCGCCCAGCGGCTGGTGCGGCGGGTATGTGAGCACTGCGTCGAGGAGAAGGCGCCCGACGAAGGGCAGGCCACCTGGCTCACCGTGCTTTCCGGCGAGGCGCCTGGCCAGCATACCTATCACAAGGGCCGGGGTTGCCAGAGCTGCAACTTTACCGGTTATTCCGGCCGGATCGGGGTCTACGAGCTACTGGAGCTGGATCAGCCGATGATGGATGCCCTGCGCCGCAACGATGCGGAAGGGTTCGCCAAGGCGGCCCGTCAACACGAACACTACCGGCCGCTGGCCCTCACTGCCCTCGATTATGCCCGTCAGGGGATCACCTCGGTGGATGAGGTGTTGCGACTGGCCGAGGATTTGGGGTAAGCGATGGCTAACTTTGCTTACAAGGGGCGTGACAGCCAGGGCAACGCCACCAGTGGCGTGGTCGAAGCGGCCAACGAGATGGCGGCCGCCGAGCAGCTGATGCGCCGTGGTGTGATGCCCACCGAGCTCAAACCGGGCAAGGCCAAGTCCGCCGCCATCGACTGGTCACTGTTGCTGGAAGGTGGCGTCAAGCTGGATGAGCTGGTGATCTTCAGCCGCCAGATGTATGCCCTGACCCGGGCCGGGATCCCGATCCTGCGTGCCATCGCCGGGTTGGAGGAGAGTACCCACAGCAAGCCGCTCAAGCGGGCGCTTCACTCGCTGGGGGAAGATCTTGGCAACGGTCGCCCGCTCTCCAGCTCGATGCAGGCGCACCCCAAGGTATTCAGCAGCCTGTTCGTCGCCATCATCCATGTGGGTGAGAACACAGGTCAGCTGGAAGAGTCCTTTTTGCAGCTCGCCAACTATTTCGAGCTGGAGCTGGAGACTCGCAAGCGGATCAAGACCGCGATGCGCTACCCCAGCTTCGTGATGATCGCCATCGGTATCGCCATGGTGATCCTCAATATCATGGTGATCCCGGTGTTTGCCGGCATGTTCGCCAAATTCGGGGTGGAGTTGCCGCTGGCGACCCGCATTCTGCTCGCCACCTCGCACTTTTTTGTCAACTACTGGTGGCTGCTGCTCGCTATTCTGGCGGGGATGGTGTTCGGTTGGCGCCGCTGGGTCGCCACCACCAAGGGCAAGCTGACCTGGCACCGCTGGCAGCTCAAGTTGCCGATCGTCGGCACCATCATAGAGCGCTCCCTGCTGGCCCGTTTTGCCCGCAGTTTTTCCATGATGCTCAAGGCAGGGGTGCCGCTGAACACCGCGCTGACCCTGGTGGCCGATGCGGTGGATAACGCCTATATGGCGGGGCGGGTACGGGATATGCGCGCCGGTATCGAGCGGGGCGAGAGCCTGCTTCGCACCGCCAGCAGCAGCGGCCTGTTCACCCCGCTGGTGATGCAGATGATCGCCGTGGGTGAGGAGACCGGTCAGGTCGATGACCTGCTGCACGAAGCGGCCGAGTATTACGAGCGCGAGGTGGATTATGACCTCAAGAGTCTCACCGCCCGCATCGAGCCGATCCTGATCGGGATCGTGGCAGTAATGGTGTTGATCCTGGCGCTGGGTATCTTCACGCCTATGTGGGACATGATGAGGGCCGTAAGAGGCAAGTAACCCCGTATCTTCACGCCAGAATGGTGGGACATGATGCGAGCGGGATGTGAGTGGTTCGTAGCAAGTAACTCGGCATCTTCACACCTGAGTGGCTGGGCATGATGAGCGTCGTAAGAGGCAATAGGGCGAGGGAGTCGAGGAGTGGATGAACAGACAGACACAACAGGATGATCGCTGGCTGGCCGGATATCGGCGGATCGCCGTGATAATCCTGCTGATGGTGATCGTCACGACCCTGGTGCGCAGCTATCAGATCAACCGGGAGGAGGCGCAACAGCTTTCGTTCACCCTGCTGGGGGAGCAATTTGCGGAGCGGGCACAGCGTTTGCACGGGATCTGGCTGAATGAACGGCGCCCCGACACCCTGCATAGCGCGGGTCATGGTTGGCAATTTGATGAGCGTGGCTGGCCACTCGGACTGTTGCCCCTGCAATCACCATCAGAAAATTGTCGTCAGTTGTGGCTGGCGTTGGTGGGAGAGACGGAGGGGGGCATGCCACCCTTGCAGTTTCTGGCCCGCCCCGATGGCAGCGGGTGCGAGATGGGGTGGGATGGTTATTGGCTGGTTTATCTGTTTTCCGACGGGCGAGTGATTAAAAAGCCTTGAATGAGGCTAATCATATGACCCAACTACATGATTTTTTTAGGTCTGCATGAAATAATATCGGCCATTACCAAGGGAGCATGAAAATGAAACCAATGGCACCATCAATGCCAAATAACGGGATGACAAGAGTGACCGCCGGCTTCTCCCTGATTGAGCTGGTGATCGTTATCGTGATCCTGGGGATCCTGGCGGTAACAGCATTGCCCCGTTTTCTGGATGTAACCGACGAGGCGAAAAAGGCCAGCGTCGAGGGCGTCTCGGGTGGTTTTGCAACAGGAGTGTCGCTAGTGCGGGCCCAGTGGGAAGCGGAAGGGCGCGCCAAACAGGATAGCCTCAATACCGTGCTCTATGACGGCAGCCGCTTCTATCTGACCACGCCGACCGATGCCCAGATCAGCAACGGCGAGTTGTCTCCCGGCTATCCCATGGATACTGCGGCTAGCGGCAATCCGGATGTGGATCCGGCCAATCTGAGCGCAGAGCGTTGTCTCAAGATTTGGGAGGGGTTGCTGCAAAACCCGCCCAAGGCTACGGCCAACTTCAATGAAGTACGCGGTAGCGGCAATGACCTGAAATACTATGCCACTGTGAGCAGTAATGGACTGGATTCGGTCTGTCGTTACTATCTGGTCAATAGTTTGAGTAAGGGCAGCGATGGCAAGTATCAGGATCCGCAAGGCAGTACTGATGCATTCATGAGTTTCAGTTACCGTCCGGCGTCCGGTCAGGTGACTACCAACATCAATTGACAGAGGAAAGTGAAATGAAAAAACAGGCGGGTTTTACCCTGATCGAACTGGTTATCGTGATCATTATTCTGGGGATTCTGGCGGTCACCGCTGCACCCAAGTTCCTGAATCTGCAGGATGATGCGCGTAAAGCAGCTGCTGATGGGGTCAAAGCATCACTACAGAGTGCGGCTCAGATGATTTACAGTAAGGCGGCTATCCAAGGTATTGAAAACTCTTCTTCGGCAGTCTCTGTTGCTGGCACTACCGTCGATGCCAAGTATGGCTATCCGACAGTAGGTACCATTGCAAACGCCGTTACTTTAGATGGGTGGGATGAAGTATCTGCATCCAAAGGGACCTTCAAGCCCAAGGCGGCTGGCAATAACGCTAATTGCCAAGTTAAATACAATGAGGCCACTTCAGCCGCTGCATTCAGTGTTGATGTGACAGGTTGTAGCAACTGATTGAATTATCAAGCGAGGCTTTGGCCTCGCTTTCTTCTTTCCCCCTATGAGAAAAACCATGCCTGCAACCAAGGGCTTTACCCTGATTGAACTGGTTGTGGTGATCCTGTTACTCGGGATTCTCGCCGCCTTTGTCGTGCCCAAATGGCTGGGCAAAGGCGGCGTTGAAACTCAAACTGTGCGTGATGAACTGCTGACCCGTCTGCGGTTGGTACAGACCGTCAATATGCATGAGCCTGCCAACCGCTGTACCCTGCTGGTGGTCGCCTCTCCCCGTTTTGCCCACCGTACTTATGCGGCGTGTCCCGCCAGCGATGATCTGGGCAGTGGTTGGACCGATAACCTGCGCACCCGTGGTCGGCTGGTGACCGCCTCTGACGGAATCACGCTTTCCCTGAACAGCAACAGAAGCTTCGTACTCCGCTTCGATCAGATGGGCAGACCGCTAGGCAGCTGTGCCAACGGTTGTACCTTGCTGGTGAGTGATGGTCGCGAAACCAGCCGCATCCAGATTGAGTCTGAGGGGTATATCCATGAGATCCCTTAAGCGCGGCTTTACCCTGATTGAGCTGATTGTCGGCATAGTGCTGCTGGCGGTGGCCTTGACCGGCATTTTGGGGCTGCTGATCAATCAGGCGCCCCGGGCGGTGGATCCGGTACAGCAGGTGCGTGCCGCCCAGCTGGCCCAGCGCCTCTCCGGCGAGATCCTGCAAAAGTCGTTTGATGAACATTCGGATCATAATGGTGGCCGTTATCGTTGTGGCGAGCAGGTGGCGGGGGTGAACATAGCTCCCTGCTCCGGCAGTTATGGCCCCGATGGTGAGCCGGCTCCCTACGCCTATAACGATGTGGATGACTTCGATACTGCGGGAAACTGGCGGGATGCCAGCTGGTTTACCCAGACGGCGGCGGGGATCAGCGGCGAGGAGTATCGCAACTATCAGGTCAGGATTGCGGTCAGCGCCGTCGATTTTAGCGATGGCACCTTCAAGAGTTGTACCGCGCCCTGTTCTGTGGGCAAGCGGATTGATCTGCAGATCAAGCTGCCGGATGAGAGCGTACTCGACTTCTCCTTCTACCGGGGGAACTACTGATGAATCGTTCCGCTGTCGGGTGTTGCCTGCCTGTCCGAAAGTCCGCTCCTGTAACCACTTCCGGCCTCCGATTATGTCTGGCGGCTAGTCGAACTTACCGTAAACCTGGGGGTAACAGTGGCTTTACCCTGGTCGAGCTGGTGATGGTGATCCTGCTGCTGGGCATCATGGCGACATTTACCAGCCAGTTTATCGGCATCGGCAGCCAGATCTATGGTGATGCCAGCAGTCGTGAGCAGTTGATGAGCGATGCCCGCTTCGCCATGGAACGGCTTAATCGCGAACTGCGCGATGCGGTGCCGGGAGCGGAGCGGATCGAGACGCTTGATGGTACCTGGGTTGACTCGGGGGCTTGCCTGCGGTTCTGGCCTATCAGCACCTCCAGCCGCTATCTGGCGCTTAACCGTGCCATGTCGGGGAGCACGGCCACCCTTGAGCTGGTGATGGCGACCCCGGCTTCTGCTGCCAGCCCGTCGAGTGCAGATCCGTTAGCCGTCGGCAAAGGTGACTGGATGATCGTTTTCCCGGTACCTGACCCAAGTGCAGGGTCGCTGCTGAGCAATTGTGAATATGGCCGCTGTGTGGCCAGGGTTGCTGATGTGCTGGCGCCCGTCTCCGGCGCACAAACGATCCGCTATACCAATAGCGAGAGTCTGGCTGGCCTCTCTCCCGGTAGCCGTGTCTACTTTGCCAATCAACAGGTACGTTATTGCGTTGATGGGGGCACCCTCACTCGTGCCAGTGCCGCAATCGGTGCTCCTTTACCTGCGCAAGGCGTGCTGATGGCAGAGTCGCTCCGCGCTGGCGGTTTCTATCGGGAAACATCGGCATTCAACGCGGAAGGGGAGTTTGGCATGCGGTTCTTGTTCGAACGCAAGGGGGAGTCGGTCACCTTCAGCCACAAGATCGAGGTGTTCAATGTCCCGTGATGCACTCCCGGCAGGACGGATGCGTGGTAGCGCCCTGATGATCGCCCTGTTTGTGATCGTGGTGATGGCGCTGCTGGCGGCCGCCATGGGCCGTTTTCTGGTCGACAGTAGCGAGAAAAATACCGTGGAGGTACGCAGTGTGCGTGCTCTGCTGGCCGCCCAGAGCGGGCTGGAGATTGCTCTGTATCAGCTGTTTCCGAACCGGCCTGCTGCGCCATCTCCCCAGGATCGTTGTGACTGGATCAGCCCGACCCCCTCGTTCACCGGCGTTACCGGTCTGGTGCAGTGCCAAGTTGCTGTGCGTTGCACTCAGATTCCGGTGACCTATAACGGTGCCGTGACTAATGGCTATCGTCTCGAGAGTGTCGGAACCTGTGGTTCCTCTGAACTGGATAGTGCGAGTCCCGATTTTGCCGTGAGCAGAACTCTGATGCTTGAAGCGTATGACGGAGGCGGACAATGAAATGGGTATGGGCGCTTGCCCTCTTTACTGGCCATGTCTGGGCCTTCGACCCTATCGACACAGGCACGCTCTTTCCGGATGTGGTGCAAGGGCATCATGGCAACAACAATAACGTTTGCCATCAGATTAGCGGCTACCAGCTTAGCCAACTCAACAACGCCAAGATCAACGGTTCCGGCGGTTTGCCTCTCAACTTCTGCTCCATCCAGCCGGATCAGAACAATACGCCGCGCTGCGATGATGGTACTGGCGGCTACATGGTTTGTAGCGTTACTGGCAAAGATATCCGCGGGCTGTCCCTGAGCGGGAATAATGCTTTTCCCGCCATCACCTCCAATTCGACCCAGCTCTGTTCGTTTGGTTCGCAAACGGCTTCCAGTACCTCTTATGGTGCGATGACGGTAGAAAACTGCACTATGACGTTCCCCAGCCGCAGCACCTACCTGATCAAGACGCTGACAGTGCGCAACAACGCGATCCTGGTGCTGGGGGAGGGGGATTACTTCATCGACAAGCTGATTCTGGACAGCGGTACCATCCGTCTCTCAGGCAGTGGCACCACCCGGATTTTCGTCAATCAGGATGTCAAGCTGGTCAATACGGTCAATATCAATGCCAATAATCAGGGCAGTCTCATCTGGGTTAACTATAACGACATGGTGATCGACAACCGCACCACGTTTTATGGTTATCTCTATGCCGATGGGAAGCTCACCATGAACAATAATGCCACCGTCTATGGCAGGGTGACGGCCCGCTATCTGGCCATGGATGCCCAGTCCAGCATCAATGAAGCGGTACTTCCGCCGATGCTGACCTGTTTTGTCGACGGTTTCGAAAGCAGCCAGATCAACCCCGACAGTTGGGTCGTGGCTCAGCGCAACAACAGCACATTGCCATCGGTGCAGAATGGTCGCCTGCGTCTCACCCAGAACGTCACCAACCAGGCCACGTCGGCCACTTTCCAGCGCCTCTTCCCCGGTGCAGGTAACCTGGTGACGGTCGAGTTCGATCAATACGCCTACAAGACTTCCGGCACAAGCGGGGCGGATGGCATGGCGGTGGTGCTCTCGGATGCCACCCTGACGCCACAACCTGGTGCATTTGGTGGCCCCCTGGGATACGGTTTCAAGACCGGGATCAGTGGTTTTGCGGGCGGCTGGCTTGGTGTCGGGATCGACGAATACGGCAACTACGCCAATGAGGGGGGGTCTTATAATATCGGCTCCCGACCGCAGGCCGTCTCTATTCGCGGATCCGGCTCCGGTACCTCCGGTTACCGCTACCTGGCCGGAACCGCCAGCAATCTCAACCCGACCGTCGACAGCGGTACCAACAGCAATCGCCCCCACCGCTATCGCATTACGGTCGACTCTCGCACGGCGGGCAACTCGGTGGCCACCGTCGAACGGGATAGCGGTGACGGGTTTCGTACGCTCGTTGGTCCAATCAACATGACGAGCCAGACCGGCCAAGCGACAGTACCGGGCAACTTCCTGCTGTCATTGACTGGGTCCACCGGGTCGGTGACCAACTTCCACGAGATCGATAACGTGCGGATCTGTGCGCTGCGTTCCAGTCCAGTGGGCACCCAGATCGATCATTTCGAATTCGATCACAGCGGCAATGCGCTGACCTGCAACCCTGAAACCCTGACCATTCGGGCCTGTGCCAATGCCGACTGCAGCCTGTTGGTGACCGAACCCGTGACTGCCACCCTGCAACCCGCAACGAGTAGCAGCGGTGGTTGGGTGGGAGGCAATCAAGTGAGCTTCAGCGGAGGAACCACCACGCTGGCGCTGCGACAGAATACCGCCGGTACGGTGACCGTCGGGGTCAGCGGCTCGACGCCCTCGACCAAACCGTTGAGTACCACCCTGTGCCGGGTTGGCGGTGGCGCCAAGAGTGCGGCTGCCTGTACGCTCACCTTTGCCGACAGCGGATTTATCTTCGACGTGCCCGACACCTACTCGAACCAGCCGCAGACGGTGACCATCAAGGCGGTCAAAAAGAGCGATGTGACCAAGCAGTGTGTGCCGGGGTTTGCCAGCCAGACCAAGAGCGTCAAGTTCTGGAGCAGCTATATCACCCCCACCAGTAACCCCTATAACAGCCAGATGAGCGTCAACAGCAGTACGATTGGTGCCAGTCAGGGGGCTGCAACGCCGCTCTCCCTCGTATTCGATGCGCAGGGGCAGTCGAGCATAACGGTTAAGTACCCGGATGCGGGCAAGGTGCAACTGGATGCTCGTTATGATGGTACTGGCAGTGAAGCCGGTCTGGTGATGCTAGGCGCGGATCAGTTTGTGGCTCGCCCGGTCGGTCTGTGCATCACGCCCCCGCAAGGGGTCTGCGCGGCAGGTGACAGCAGCTGTCCGGTATTCAAAAAAGCGGGGGAAACGTTCCAGGTAGATATCAAGGCGATGGCCTGGGAATCCGCCAATGATGGGGATATCTGCGCAGGGAATCAGACTACGCCCAACTTTGCCCTGCCCAATATTGCTCTGGGCAGTACGCTGGTGGCACCCAATCCGGGCACTAATGCAACGCTGGGTACTACCACCTATAACCATGTTTCTGCGGCCAACAGTATCAATAGCGTTAGCCAGACTGTGAGCGAGGTGGGAGTATTCCGGATGACGGCGACGCCGCCAGTCAATGGCTACTTCAATTACACCATCCCATCAACCCAGAGCCAGCCGGTGGGGCGTTTTATTCCTGCCGACTTCAATCTGGTGAGCGGCGACATAGTGCCAGCCTGCAATGCGTTCTCCTATATGGGGCAGCCCTTTGGCGTCATGCTGGATGTGCTGGCTCGTAATACGATGGGCGTACAGACCCGAAACTATACGGGGCCCTTTGCCAAGGGCGAAGCCTATCTCTCGGTTGCCAATGATAAGGATGGTAAATCCCTGTCGAGCCGCTTGCGCAGTCTGCAGCCGCTGCCATGGCTCGATGGCCGTGCGGCCTTGACTACCGGTAGCAGCGAGTTTGTGCGCCTCTCTGGCACGCAACCGGATGGTCCCTACAACTCTTTGTTGTTTGGTCTGTATATGAGGGATAACGATGGCGACAGAACGCTGATTGCCAGCCCGAATTTCAATGATGCCGTGGTAGGTAACTGCAGTGGCAGCGGCTGTAATGCCCGTCAGATAGACAGTGTGCCTATGAAAGCCTATTTTGGCCGCCTGCAGGCGGGCACGGCGGCGGGTCTGGCCTCGGCACCGCTGGCCATTCCACTGCAGATGCAATATTACGAAGGGGGCAACTGGCTGCAAAACAAGGAAGATCAATGTACCCAGCTCTCTTTGGCCAATCAGGGGTTCACTTTCCTCAATCCGAGTCACACCTTTGATGCGGCGACTCGCGAGCTGAATCTGGGGGCAGGTCGCAAGATCAAGCTGGGATTGGGCAGTTCGGCACCGGGTGGGGATGCTGCACTGGCGAAAGACGGGGAGATCCTGTTCCACTTTGCCAAGCCGGACATCTCGGTGCGCATCCCCTACAAGGTCGAATTGGCAAAACAGCCATCATCGCCACTCTGGTTGTCTGACCCAACGAGTGCCAATGACGGCAACCTGCAAGGTGAGGCCATTTTCGGCTCCAGCCGGGGTAATGACAGAATTATTTATCGGCGCGAAGTATTGCAGTAATTGATGTGTAAGGGGGGTTGGCTCAACAGCATCCCCCTAAATCCTTGTTTATTAGTGTTTGCAAGCGTGTGCGAGTGAGTGATGACTCGCATTTTTGTCGCGCCTGATTGATTGGCGACAGTTTGAGCGCTTGCCGATTGGGGTGGGCATTGGTAAAGTTAGCCGGTTTTCTGCACCTCCAAATTCTTAGGATTTCCCGTAGCCATGTTCAAAAAGCTCAGAGGCGTCTTTTCCAACGATCTGTCGATCGATTTGGGAACTGCCAACACCCTGATCTATGTAAAAGATCAAGGGATCGTCCTTAACGAACCCTCAGTTGTCGCCATTCGCCAAGAGCGCGGGAACGCCAAATCGGTCGCTGCTGTCGGTCATGCCGCCAAGCAGATGCTGGGCCGTACCCCGGGCAACATTTCCGCAATCCGCCCGATGAAAGACGGCGTGATCGCCGATTTCTACGTGACCGAGAAGATGCTGCAGCACTTCATCAAACAGGTTCACGACAACAACTATTTCCGCCCCAGCCCGCGCGTGCTGGTGTGTGTACCGTGCGGTTCAACCCAGGTTGAGCGTCGCGCCATCAAGGAGTCCGCACTGGGCGCCGGTGCCCGTGAGGTCTACCTGATCGACGAGCCTATGGCTGCTGCCATCGGTGCCGGCCTGCCGGTATCCGAAGCGACCGGTTCCATGGTGGTTGATATCGGTGGTGGTACCACTGAAGTGGCCATCATCTCTCTGAACGGTGTGGTCTACTCCCAGTCCGTCCGTATCGGTGGCGACAAGTTTGACGAAGCGATCATCAGCTACGTCCGTCGCAACTACGGCAGCCTGATCGGTGAAGCGACTGCCGAGCGCATCAAGCACGAGATCGGCTCCGCCTATCCGGGCGAAGAGGTGCGCGAGATCGAAGTCCGTGGTCGCAACCTGGCTGAAGGTGTACCGCGCAGTTTCACCCTCAACTCCAACGAAATTCTGGAAGCGCTGCAAGAGCCGTTGTCCGGTATCGTGGCTGCCGTCATGGTGGCGCTGGAGCAGTCTCCGCCGGAACTGGCTTCCGACATCTCCGAGCGCGGCATGGTGCTGACCGGTGGTGGCGCACTGCTGAAAGATATCGACCGTCTGCTGATGGAAGAGACCGGCATTCCTGTCGTCGTGGCCGAAGATCCCCTCACCTGTGTGGCCCGTGGCGGCGGCAAGGCGCTGGAGCTGATCGATATGCACGGTGGCGATCTGTTCCACTACGAATAAGACCCAAAGCCGGCCAGCGTGCCGGCTCTTTTTTGACGACCCATGAAACCCATTTTTGGTAGAGGCCCTTCGCTTCAGTTACGGTTGTTTCTCGCCGTCATCATCTCCATCGCTGCCATCGTCGCGGATTCCCGCTTCGGTGTGTTTACCCATGTCCGCGTCTACCTCAGTTCGTTAGTCAGTCCCCTGCAATACATGGCCAATGCGCCCGGTACCCTGCTCGACACCATGTCGACCCAGGTGCAGACCCGTGCCGATCTCATCGAGCAGACCAAGCAGCAGGAGCAACAGCTGTTTACCCTGCGCTCTCGCCTGCTCAAGATGGATCATCTGGAGCACGAGAACCAGCGTCTGCGCGAGCTGCTGGGTTCACCGGTGCACAAAGAGTCCCGCAAGATGGTGGCCGAGCTGCTTTCGGTGGATTCCGACCCCTTCAGCCATCAGGTGCTGATCAACAAGGGGGCGCTGGATGGCGTCTATAACGGTCAGGCGGTGATCAACGATCAGGGGGTGATTGGTCAGGTGCTCCACGTGGGCTCCACCACCAGTCGCGTGCTGCTGATCACCGACTCCAGCCACGGTATTCCGGTGCGGGTGCTGCGCAACGACTTGCGCGCCATCGCCTCCGGCAGTGGCGAGCTCGACAAGCTGGAGCTGCGCAACCTGCCGCGCAACACCGATATTCAGGTGGGGGATCTGCTCGTCACCTCGGGTCTGGGTGGCCGTTTCCCTGAAGGTTATCCGGTGGCGACCGTGACCCGATCCGAATATGTGGAGGGCAAGCCCTTCGCCCAGGTCGAGGCCAAGCCGCTGGTAGAGCTGGATCGGCTGCGTTATCTGCTGCTGCTGTGGACCGACAAGAAACCCGAAGTACATGATGATGAGAATGGCGAACGGGTGGCAACGGCTGCCTCCGCCGCTGGAGCCACTCGCTGATGCTGCAACCCGCCAGCGGCAGGATCTGGATCTGGATTTCGATCCTGCTGGCCTTGAGCCTGTCGATCCTGCCGCTTCCTTTCGAATTTGATCCATTCCGTCCGGACTGGCTGGCCATGGTGCTCATTTACTGGGCACTGGCCTTGCCGCACCGGGCCAATGTCGGCACAGCCTGGGTGGCCGGCCTGCTGCTGGATGTGCTGCTTGGCAGCACCCTCGGTGTGCGGGCGATGGCGATGGCCATTACTACCTATCTGGCCGCCTTCCAGTTCCAGAAGATCCGCAACTTTTCCCTCTGGCAACAGGCCCTGATCATCGGTGGGCTGTCGCTGGTGGGCAAGCTGACGGTGTTCTGGGCCGAGCACCTGTTCAGCCGGGCCAGCCTCAACTTCGCCTACTTTTGGTCGATGTTGACGACGATGCTAATATGGCCCTGGGTATTTCTGGTGCTGCGCAAGGTGCGGCGCCGCTTCAATATCAGGTAAATATGAGCAAAAACAACGAACTGCAACTCTATCTCGCCTCGGGTTCTCCCCGTCGTCGCGAACTGCTGACCCAGCTTGGCTACCGTTTTGATGTGCTGAAACTGGATGTACCGGAGCAACGGGAAGAGGGGGAGAAGCCGCAAGATTATGTCTGTCGTCTCGCTCGCGACAAGGCGATGGTGGGTGTGGCGTGTGCGCCGACAGCGTTGCCGGTGCTGGGGGCCGACACCATAGTGGTGCTGGGGGATAGGGTGCTGGAGAAACCGTCCGATCTGCTCGATGCCAAGGATATGCTGGAGGCGCTCTCCGGCAAGGTGCATCAGGTGATGACCGCGGTGGCGCTGGCCAGCCCCGAGCGTTGTGACGTGCGACTGGTCACCACCAACGTGGCGTTTCGCAAGCTGGACGAGGCCGAGATCGAGGCTTATTGGCAAACCGGCGAGCCCTGTGACAAGGCCGGGGCCTACGGCATTCAGGGTATTGCCGGCAAGTTTGTCAGCCGTATCGAAGGGAGCTACAGCGCCGTGGTCGGCCTGCCGCTGCTGGAGACGGATCTATTGATCAAGCAGCATCTGGAACAACACAAGTAATTTTCCGTCAGCTGTGCTCTGCTGCGTTCTTCCTTGCGCGCGTTGTACCGGATTGGCTGTATAAGAATTCAAAACTGGAACAGGCAAGGTTAGTTATGTCGGTAGAACTGCTGGTTAACGTTACCCCCTCCGAAACCCGGGTCGCTCTGGTCGAAAACGGTCTGCTGCAAGAAGTGCATGTAGAGCGTCAGGCCAAACGCGGCATTGTCGGCAACATCTACAAAGGCAAGATAAGCCGGGTGCTCCCTGGCATGCAGGCAGCCTTCGTCGATATCGGCATGGACAAGGCGGCCTTTTTGCACGCCTCCGATATTGTGCCCCATACCGAGTGTGTGGCGGTGAAGGAGAAGGAGCAGTTCCAGGTCGGCAATATCGCCGAGCTGGTGCGTCAGGGGCAGGACATCATGGTGCAGGTGGTGAAAGACCCGCTGGGTACCAAGGGTGCCCGTCTCACTACCGATATCACCTTGCCTTCCCGCTATCTGGTTTTTATGCCGGGCAGCGCTCACGTCGGCGTCTCCCAGCGAATCGAGTCCGAAGCGGAGCGGGAACGCCTCAAGCGCACCGTGGCCGGTTATGTGGATGAGCTGGGTGGCTACATCATCCGTACCGCCGCCGAAGGGGTGGGGGAGCAGGAGCTGGAGCAGGATGCCGCCTTCCTGAAGCGGCTGTGGCGCAAGATCCTCGAGCGCAAGCAGAAGTATCCCCCCTGCAAGATCCTCTACGAGGATCCCAGTCTGGCCTTTCGGGTGGTGCGCGATTTCGTCGGTGCAGAACTCGACAAGATCCGCGTCGACTCGCGCCAGAGCTTCGATCAGCTCAAGCGCTTCACCGAAGAGTACGTGCCTGAGCTGGCCAGCAAGCTGGAGTACTATCCCGGCGAGTCGCCCATCTTCGATCTCTACGACGTGGAGAACGAGATCCAGCGGGCGCTGGAGCGCAAGGTGGAGCTGAAATCCGGCGGCTACCTCATCATCGACCAGACCGAAGCCATGACCACGGTGGATATCAACACCGGCGCCTTTGTCGGCCACCGCAATCTGGAAGAGACCATCTTCAATACCAACGTCGAGGCGACGGCGGCCATCGCTCGTCATCTGCGCCTGCGCAACCTTGGCGGCATCATCATCATCGACTTCATCGACATGCAGTCGGAAGATCACCGCCGCCGGGTGCTGCACAGTCTGGAGCAGGCGCTGTCGAAGGACAGAGCCAAGACCAACGTCAACGGCTTCTCCCAGCTGGGTCTGGTAGAGATGACCCGCAAGCGCACCCGCGAGAGTCTGGAGCATGTGCTCTGCTCCGAGTGCCCCGAGTGTAAGGGGCGCGGCCGGGTCAAGACGGTGGAGTCGGTCTGCTTCGAGATCCTGCGGGAGATCATTCGGGTCAATCGTGCCTACGATGCGGATCAGTTTACCGTCTATGCGGCCCCGGCCGTGGCCGACTACCTCCATGGCGAGGAGTCCCACAGTCTGGCTGAGCTGGAAGTGTTCATCGGCAAGCAGGTGCGGGTAGTGAGCGAACCCCTCTGTGGTCAGGAGCAGTTCGACGTGGTGATGATGTAATTGGTCTCTCGCTGGCTGAGTCGGGGCTGGTTGGCCCTGGGGGTCCTGTTCGTACTGATGGCCATGCTGGTCACCTTGGTACGGGTTGGGGGCCCTTTGCTGAATCAGTATCGAGAGAGCCTTATCCACACTCTGCTCGGCGATTCGCAAATCAAGGTCAGCGTCGATCAAATTGGACTGAGCTGGACACAATCAGGCCCGGCCCTCGAACTGCAACAGCTCGCCGTTGCCCCCGACTCCAAACGCTATACCGTCAAGCTCGGCAAGGCCTGGGTGCATCTCGACTTCTGGCGCACCATTAACGAGCTAAAGCCGGTGTTTGGCGAGCTGATCCTGAGCGATGGCGATATCACCCTCGACTTGCGCCAACCGGCTGACGACAGCCCTTCCGGCGATCCCCAGCAGGGCGCCCTGCTGCGCTTTCTGCTGACCCAGCTCTCCACCTTTGACATCCACAACACCCGGCTCAATGTCACCACCGCACTGGGCGACATGCGAGCACTCGACATTGCCCAACTGCGCTGGCAGAATCGTGGCAAGCGCCATCAGGGGGTCGGTAAGGCCTATCTCATCAACGGGGTAGGCGAGAGCACCCTGGACCTGATACTCGATGTAGATACGCCACAAGATCGGCTCGATCGCCTCAAGGGGCAGCTCTATATGGGTGCCCGCCAGCTCGATATTACCCCGACCCTCGCCAGGATCCATGCTGGTGAACCCAAGGTGGCCGGGCAGCTCGATTTCCAGCTCTGGAGCGAGTTTGACAGCGGCAAGCTGGGCAACACCCTACTGGCCTTTGGCAACAACTACCTGATCTGGAAGGATCCCAAGAAAGGGGAGATGCACCGTTTCGGCCTCGATGGCGGCAAGGTTCAGCTACGCCGCGATGGTGAAAACTGGCAACTGGCCAGCCATGGCGTCACCTTCAAGCTGGATGGCAAACCCTGGTTGCAGAGCCGCTTGCAACTGGAACGGATCGGGGATCGGGTGCAGGGCTATCTGCCCAGCATAGAGTTCGACAAGATCACCCAGATCAGTCAGCTGGTCTCGGCGCTCTACCCCACTCTCTGCGAGACCCTGCGCCAGACCAATCCGCAGGGTTCGGTGCAGGATCTGACGCTGCTGGCCAATGCCGACTGGCAGGATCTCTCCCTCAGCGGCCGCTTCAGCAAGGTGCGCCTCAAGGCGTGGCAGGATATACCCGGGATGCAGGATCTCAACGGTGAATTCTGGCTCACCCCCAAGGGGGGCAGCGCCAGAGTGGCGCTGGCGAACGACAAGGTGGATCCCGCCCGTCACTTCAAGATGCCGATCCCGGTCGACAACTTCTCGGCCCGCCTCGACTGGTGGCGCGAGGAACAGGGCTGGGTGCTGTACGGGCAGGATATCGCGCTGGATAACCCGGATCTGACCCTGTCCAGCCGTTTCCGCCTCGATCTGTTCGAGCACCCTTTCCTCGCCCTGACCGGTCGCATCGATGTGAAGAATGCGGGCCATGCGGATCGCTACTTCCCGCTGCAGGCGATGGACAAGGGGCTGGTGGATTACCTGAGCGGTGCCATCAAGGGGGGCAAGGCCAAGGGGGCCGACCTGCTCTGGTATGGGGAGTTTCGGGATTTCCCTTATGAGAAAGGTGATGGCATCTTCCAGGTGGCGGTGCCCCTCGAGCAGGCCACCTACGAGTTCTTCCCCGGTTGGCAACCGCTTACCGATCTGCAGATCGATCTCTTGTTCCAGAATGCCGGTCTCGATATGCGCAGCCGCTCCACCCGACTTGGCAAGGCGAGCTCCGACTCGGTGCATGCCTGGATCCCGGATCTCTCCCCCGGCGCTCACCTCTATGTGGATGCCAAGGTGCAGGGGGAGGGCAAGGCCATCAGCGACTACCTGCAGGATTCCCCGCTGGGCAGTTCGGTGGGACAGGCGCTGCGGGAGATCGAGATCCGCGGCCCGATGGCCGGTTCGGTCAAGCTCGATATTCCTCTCGATGGCGAGAGCGAGGTCAAGGCGAGCGGCGATGCCACCTTCAGCAACAACAAGGTGCGGGTCGCCAGTCTGGACCTGCCGCTGGAGAAGGTGCAGGGGCGCCTTGAATATGACAACCAGCAGACCCGTTTCAACAACCTCAAGGCGAGCCTGTGGAACCAGCCGCTGACCCTCGACTATCAGGGGCGCCAGCATCCGGATCACTATCAGGTCGACCTCGATTTCAAGGGGCAGTGGGATAGTCGCCGCCAACCCGCCGCCATCTCTTCATTCGGCATTCTCAACGGCCGCAGTAACTGGGGCGGCAAGCTCGGGTTGACCCTGCCCGACAGCAAGCCGTTCAGCTTCCAGCTGGCGCTCGACTCCAACCTGCAGGGGATGGGGCTGGATCTGCCGCTGCCGCTGGCCAAGAGCAGCGCCAGCCGGCTGCCGCTCAAGGTGATCGCCCGTGGCCGGGATGGCAGCGCCGACATTCGCGCCGTGCTGGGGGCTGATGTGGATATGCAGACTCGGCTGGTCTACGGCGAGGGGGTGCCTTATCTCAGTCGGGTGCGGGTTGATGTGGGCCAACCGGGCGCCCGGGTGCTGCGCGATGCCCCCATGCTGCTCGCCATCAACCAGCAGGAGGCCGATGTCGGTGGCTGGCTGGCCAGACTCAAGCAGTGGTTGCCAGCGCAGAACCAGACTGGCAATGCGGTGGTTGGACCCGCCTTCCTGCCGCAGGAGTGGTGGGTGGATGGACAGCTGGCTCGCGCCTATATCGGCAGTGCCACCCTCAAGGCGGCGCGTTTCACCGTGGGGCCGACCAATCAGGCGACCGAGGTGATGATCGACAGTCCCGACGTGATGGGGGTGATCCGCCTGCCTGCAGTAGCCAATCGTCCGGTGGATGCCAAGTTTGCCCGTATCTACTGGTCCGGCAAGAGTTCGGATCTCAGCCCGGATCCCGATGCCAAGCAGGACAACGCCATCATGGCCTCCATCCCCTGGCTGACATTCAGCTGTGTCGATTGCCGCTTTGGCACATTGCCGCTCGGTGAAGTGAAAGGCGAGCTGGTGCCCGGCGCCAACAAGGTGACACTCAAGGGGCTGGATGTGCGGCTGGCGGGGAGTCAGCTCACCGGCAGCGTCGACTGGCTGGCCGATGGCAACCGGATGCAGACCCGTGCCCGTGGCAAGCTGACCAGCAACAACAGCGAGCTATTGCTCAAGCGGCTGGGCTACACCTCACCCATCGGCGATGCCCCCGGCTCCCTCGCTTTTGATCTGAACTGGCAGGATGTGCCCTATCGCCCGAGCCTGCCGACTCTGGGGGGAAGTGCCAACTATCAGCTGGAGGGTGGCACCCTGCGGGAGATCAACGACAAGGGGGCACGGCTGCTCTCCCTGCTCAGCCTCGACTCCCTGCTGCGCAAGCTGCGGCTCGATTTTCGCGATGTGTTCGACAAGGGCTTCTACTTCGAATCCATGTCCGCCTCCGCCAAGATCAAGCAGGGGGTGGTGGACAACCGCGACTTCTACATGAAGGGGGCGGCCGGCAACCTGCGCGGCGAGGGGATCGCCGATCTGGTGCGCTGGCGGCTCGACTACGAGCTGAGCTTCTCTCCCAATCTGGGGGGCACCCTGCCGGTGGTGGCGGCTTTCTCCATCACGCCGGTCACGGGTCTCTATGTGCTGGCCCTCTCCAAACTGCTGGAGCCGGTGGTGGATGTGGTGACCCGCATCGATTTTCGCATCTCGGGCCCGCTCGACGCACCCAAGCTGATCGAGGCGGGGCGCGATCGCGCGCGCATCAAGCTCAACCAGCAGCAGAAAGAGGCGGTAGATGCCGTTGCCCCCAGCCTGCCGACCCAAGAGGTGACCCCTTTCCTGCTGAGCCCCAAACACGCAGGGCCCGCTCAGCGCTGAACGAGCGGCCCGGCACCATCACAAGGAGTGAGCCATGATCCGACATATCCTGCTGATCGCCTTCAAGCCGGACACCCAGCCTGCCCGGGTAGATGCGGTGCGTACCGCCTTTCTCGCCATTCCCCATCAGGTCAGCGGCGTGACCGCCGTGGAGTGGGGGGAGAATGACAGCCCGGAGGGGAGGGATGATGGCTTTACCCACAGCGTGCTGATGACCTTCGCCGACGAAGCAGCCCGCCAGCGCTATCTGCCCCATCCGGATCACGATGCCCTCAAGGCCATCTTCCGCCCGGTGCTGGCGCGCATCATAGTGCTGGATTACACCCTGCAGGCAGGGGATGCTGTCACCGTCTGATGGCCCAAGCGACAAGGAGAACGTCATGTGGTTAGCCGCAATACAGCTGGTATCTGGCCGTCACTGGCAGGATAACCGGGAGCAGATCGCCGCCGAGCTGGCCGCCTTGCCCAAAGAGCGGCCGCTGCTGGTGCTGTTGCCGGAGAACTTTGCCCTGTTTGGCGAACGGCAGGGTTATCTGGATGGGGCCGAGGCAATCGGCTCCGATCCCAGCGCCACTCTGAGCGGAGCAACGCCCATTCAACAACAACTGGCCGAATGGGCCCGCGATTATGGCATCTGGCTGGTGGCCGGGGCTATGCCGACCACCATCGCAGGTTCTGACCATATCCACACCAGCTCGCTGGTGTTTGACCCAAGCGGTGAGCTCAGGGGCTACTACCACAAGATCCACCTGTTCGACGTGGATGTGGCGGATAATCACGGCCGCTATCGGGAGTCGGAGACCTTCAGCCCTGGGGAGGCTCCTGTGTTGGTGGACTCCCCCTTTGGTCCCCTCGGCCTCTCGATCTGTTATGATTTGCGCTTTCCCGAGCTCTACCGCCAGTTGGCCCGAGTTGGAGCTCGTGTGCTGCTGGTGCCTGCCGCCTTTACCGCCGTGACAGGCGAGGCGCACTGGGAGCCGCTGCTGCGGGCTCGCGCCATCGAAAACCAGTGCTACGTAGTCGCGGCCAATCAGGGCGGCACTCACGAAACGGGGCGCCAGACCTGGGGCCACAGCATGGTGATCGACCCCTGGGGCCGGGTGCTGGCCAGCAAAGAGTCCGGGCGCGGCACAGTGCTGGCGAAGATGGAGCCCGGGCTTATCGACGAATTGAAACGCACCATGCCAGTGCTGCAACACGCCCGTTTGCTCTGATGGTGTGGTGAAAAATTGAAACGCAGCCGTTTGCCCGTGCTGGAGCATGCCCGTTTGTTGTGATGGTGTGGCTTGTTGCCAACCCGTCGGCAAGACGATTTAAAACAGCTCGTTACGAGAGTGGAGAAGAAGATTGAGTCTATTGAGCCAGGTTAGTGCCTCCCTGTTGGCCCCGAACGACCTCGACGAAGGGCGCCTGCAGCAGCTGCTCTGCAGCCTGATGAGCCATCAGGTGGAGTTCGGCGATCTCTATTTCCAGCGCAGCTGGCACGAGTCCTGGATGCTGGAAGATGGCATCGTCAAGGATGGCAGCTACAACATCGATCAGGGGGTCGGGGTGCGCGCCGTCAGCGGCGAGAAGACCGGCTTCGCCTACTCGGACGAGCTGAGCCTGCTGGCGCTGCAACAGTCGGTGACTGCTGCTCGTGGCATCGCCGCTGCCGGTGCTCACGGCAAGGTGAAGGCGTGGGCGCGCACCGAAGCGAACCTGCTCTATCCGGCCATGGATCCGCTACAGACCCTCGACAAGCAGCAGAAGATCGCCCTGCTGGAGCAGATGGACAAGTTTGCCAGAAGTCTGGACCCCGCCATCAACCAGGTGATGGCCTCCATCAGTGGCGTCTATGAAGAGGTGCTGGTGGCTGCGACCGACGGTACCCTGGCTGCCGATATTCGCCCACTGGTGCGGCTGTCTGTGACCGTCATTGCCGAGAAGGGCGATCGTCGCGAGCGCGGCAGTGCCGGTGGCGGCGGCCGCTTTGGTTACGACTGGTTCCTCGAACTGGACGGGCTGGAGAGCCGTGCCTTTGGCTATGTGCGCGAAGCTGTGCGTCAGGCGCTGGTCAACCTCGACGCCATCGATGCGCCGGCCGGCACCATGCCGGTGGTGCTCGGCGCCGGCTGGCCCGGCGTGCTGCTGCACGAGGCAGTGGGTCACGGTCTGGAGGGGGACTTCAACCGCAAGGGCTCTTCCGCGTTTGCTGGCCGCATCGGCGAGCAGGTGGCCTCCAAACACTGCACCATCGTCGATGACGGTACCCTGCCGGGTCGGCGTGGCTCCGTCAGCATAGATGACGAGGGGACGCCGGGTGGCTACAACGTGCTGATCGAGAATGGCATTCTCAAGGGTTACCTGCAGGACAAGCAGAATGCCCGTCTGATGGGGGTGCCGCTCACCGGCAACGGTCGCCGCGAATCCTACGCCGCCATGCCGATGCCGCGCATGACCAACACCTACATGCTGGCGGGTCAGTACGATCCGGCCGAGATCATCGCCTCGGTAAAGAAGGGTATTTATGCCCCCAACTTCGGTGGCGGTCAGGTGGACATCACCTCCGGCAAGTTTGTCTTCTCCGCCTCCGAGGCTTACCTCATCGAGGATGGCAAGATCACTGCCCCCATCAAGGGGGCGACCCTGATCGGCAACGGCCCCGAGGCGATGAGCCAGGTCTCCATGGTGGGTAGCGATCTTGCACTGGATCGCGGAGTCGGTATCTGCGGAAAAGAGGGGCAGAGCGTGCCGGTCGGTGTCGGCCAGCCCACCCTTAAACTGGATCAGCTCACCGTGGGTGGCACCCAGTAAGCCTCGACGCAGAACAAGAACAGAGAGAAACCATGCTTACCCTGTCGAAAATATCCAATATCAGGAGCCAGCTCTCCCCCAGCGAGCTCAAGATTGCCGATTACATCCTCTCCTGTCCGGAACAGGTGACCCACTTCTCCTCTCAGGAGCTGGCCCAGCAGGCGGAGGTGAGCCAGTCGAGCATAGTGAAGTTCACCCAGAAGATCGGGTTCAAGGGCTTCACCGCCTTCAAGCTGGCGGTCAGCGAGGATCTGGGGCGCAAGCATGCCATCAAGACCGACACTGTCGGTGATCTCTACAATGGCATCGGGCGAGACGATGATCTGGAGACCATGGCCAAGAAGCTGGCGCAGGAGAAGATAAATTCTATTATCGAGACCACTCAGGCTCTCGACAGTGCTCTGCTGAAGCAGGTACTCGACACCATAGATGGCGCCGGGCGAGTACAGCTGGTGGGGATTGGCGGTTCGGCACTGACCGCCAAGGATCTCTGGTACAAGTTGCTCAAGATCGGCGTAACTACCCTGTTTGCCCAGGATAGCCATGTGCAGATCTCCATCGCCCAGACCCTGGGGCCGGGTGATGTGCAGCTGGTCATCTCCTATTCTGGCGCCAGCCGTGATGTGCTGGCGGCGGCCGAGCTGGCCAAGCGCAATGGTGCCACCCTGATTGCCGTGACTTCGTTCCGGCAAACCCAGTTGCGCCAGATGGCCGACATGGTGCTGGATACGGTGGCGGAGGAGAACGAACTGCGTATCTCTTCCATCTCCTCCCGTACCGCCCAGAACACCATTACCGACATCCTGTTCCTTGGCCTGGTGCAGCGCAGAGACGAGCGAGCCTGGGCCCTGATCGATGGTACCCGGGATGCCATCGACCGACTCAACAAGGAGTGAGGCCGGCTCTCCCGCTGCATCATCCGTACAACAAAAAACCACCTGAACAGGTGGTTTTTTGTTGTCTGCTAGAGGTCAAGGGCCCAGCGGATAAAGGCTTTACGCCGCTTGGCATCGGCCGCCAGATAGAGTTCCCGCAGGGTGGCATCCGCCTGCTCCGGCGTAAGTGCCGAAGCTGTATGAGCAGTAGTTGCGGCCTGTGTTGCGAAAATGGGGGCCGGGCTTACTGTTGGCGTATGGCTTTCCAGCAGGGCCTGGTAATCGGTGCCCAGACTATCCTGGCTGCGTGGCAGGGCTTGTAGTGCCAGCGGCTGTGAGGTGCCCTTGTCGTCACTCAGCAGCAGGGCCGGGCTGGCGGCAAACTGGCGGATAGCCGAGGAGCTGGTCAGCACCGGGGGGGTCAGTTGCAGCGTCCCTTGTGATGGTGCTGTAAGGGTAACCAGCAGAGGAGCCGAGGTCACGCGTCCCTGGCTCTCGTTGGTGGAGCGAGGGTCACTTGGGCTGTCAAAGCGCACCAGCAGTCGGGACTCTCCCGCCGGGAGCTCAATGGTCCGGGTGAAGGCCGAGGGTTTGCCCTGTGGCGAAGCGAGCAGGGTGAGGGTATCGGCCAGCTCCAGTCGGGCGGCCGTGGCCGGTACGCTGAGCAGCAGGGCAAACAGGGGGGATAATAGTAGGGGAGAGAGCAGGGAGGATCGTGCCATCATAAGACTCCATGAAGGAGCCGGCCCGCAGGCCGGCAACCAGATCAGAATTCGTAGCGCAGGCCGAGGTGGTAGAAGCTCTCGCTGTTGCTGCTGCCACCAAAACTGGTGATGGTGCTACCAGCCAGACCATCTTCACCATTGCGGATCACATAGGCGCTGTAGAGGGAAGATCGCGGGGTGAGCTTGTATTGCAGTTCCAGCGTAGTATCGCGCAGTGCCATCTGGTCGCCCCCCTCGTTGACGAGGTGACGATAGCCTGCGCGGGCCGCCCACTTCTGGTTGATGTCATACACCGCGGTCAGTTCCCACACCTTGTCTTCACTGTCGGCACGGCCATCGCGATAGGTCACCTGATCCTTGCTATAGAGGGCGCCCAACATCAGAGGGCCGAGATAGTAGCGGGTACCGATCCCGGCGAAGCGATACTCATCGGCATTGGGATCGACCTTGCTGCCACTGCTCTGGGCGGCTTTGGTCTGCTGATACGCCACGACTGGAGCCAGTTTGCCTGCATTGCCCAGATCGAAGGTGTAGCGCAGGGCGCCGTTGTAGCCGTAATCAAGATCCGAGGTACCGTTACCAAGGATGTAGGCGAGCGAGAGATCCAGATTGCCGAGGGTGTTCTGGTACTGCAGGGTGCCATCCTGACGGAACACCTGCACGGCGGTGGAGTCCACCTTGCTGGCCTGACGAGCCATGGAGACATCAGAGGCGGCAAACACATCGCTAATATCGGTGAACATGATGAGGCCGGAAGAGACGCGCCCGCCGGTCACCTTGCCCCACTGACCACCATCGATCCCTGCCCAGACGTAACGGGCAGTGAGGTCGCTGCTGTTCTTCTGCACGTTGTTGGCGTATTCGGCTGCATTGACCTGATATTGCGCCATGCCGATCACTGCGACATCGTCATTGACGGTCTGACGGGCGGTAAAGCCGATACGGCCATCGAAGTCACCCTGATCATTGCCGCTCTTCTTGTCGGAAATATTGAAGCCAAGACGGCCGTAGAGGTCGACGTTGGAGCCATCGTCAGCCTGATAGATGACGGCCGCATGAGCGGAACCTGTGCCGAGCAGTGCGGGAAGAACCAGAGCAAGCATGGATTTTTTCATTTTTTATCGTTCCTGTACGGGCTCTGTGCCAGAGCCGGGATGAGTTTGGCCATGACCCCGATTGCTCGGGGCCAGACCTTGGCTAGAAATCCGGAGGAGTGATTAACTCAGATCGACGTTCTTGCAGCCGAACATCAGGGTGAAGAGGTAGCCGCCGAGGTAGGCGACGGTGAGGCCGACCGCATAGACCATCATGCCGGGGAAGATCCCCTGGGCGGAGGTCATCAGCGGCAGGGCGACGATACCGGATGGGCCAAAGACGGTGTTGAGGCCGACCGGCAGACCCATCCAGGAGATCAGGCCAACCACGAAGCCCCCCAGCGAACCACCGCAGCAGGCCGTGATGAAGGGTTTGACCCGCGGCAGGGTGACGCCGTAGATCAGCGGCTCACCGACCCCGAGAATGCCTGGGATGATGGTGCCTTTCACCTGAGTGCGCAGCAGAGAATCTTTGCCTGCCCGGCTGTAGAGCGCCAGTGCTGCGCCGACCTGCCCGGCGCCAGCCAGTGCCAGGATGGGGAACAGGGAGTTGAAGCCCTGAGCATCCATCAGCGCAAAGTAAACGGGCACGAACCCCTGATGGATACCGAACATCACCGAGATAAGGAACAGTCCGGCCAGAATAGCGGTGCCGAACGGATTGCCATTGAGGTGGATAAAGAGCCAGGACATGCCGTTATAGAGCTGTACGCCGAGGGGCATGATCAGGACAAAGGTGACAGCCCCCATGAGTAGCAGGGTGATGCAGGAGGTGAGGATCATATCCAGACTGTCCGGTATGTAGCGGCGAACCTGGCGCTCAACCGAGGCGCCTATGATGCATGCGATCAGCACACCGATGATGTTGCCGCGGGGATCGATCTGATGGCCGAAGAAGTCGGTGATACCGGAATAGATTCCGCTGCTGGCCTGGGGGTCATAACCCATGACGAACAGAGAGGCGATGATGGCGCCGTTGACCCCGGACCCGCCAAACGCCTTTTGGGCGTTGTAGCCGATCAGTATGCTGAGGAAGCTGAACAATCCCTTGCTGAAGAGCTTCATGTAGCCAACAAATTCGGCCAGCATGCCTCCTGTCTGCTGCCCTTCCAGCAGCAGGGTTTGCTCGATCAGTGTGGCGCAGCCGAGCAGCAGACCCGCAGCGATAAAACCGGGGATCAGCGGAGTGAAAATGGTGGCAAACTTGGCCAGGAAGCGATGCGCCGCACTGCTCTGCTTCTGCTTCAGCGCCTGCTTGTTGGCGGCGGCGATGTCGACAAGATCCGCTGATTGCGGGCGGGGGGCGGTGAGGATGCCCGCGTCCGCACTCAGCATGCCGTTCATCATTTCGCAGGCGGTCTGGGCTTTGCCCGGACCAAGCACGATCTGGAACTGGTTGTCGCTTTCAATCACCCCCATCACCCCGGCGATCCGTTTGATGGTATCGCGATCGGCATGCAGGCTGTCCGCCAGGCTCAGCCGCAAGCGGGTCATGCAGTGGCCACAGTTGGTGATGTTATCCCGGCCGCCGATGGCCTGGATGATCTGGCCAATCATGGAATCAGTTATTTTTGCCATAAAGAACCCGGTCAGTCTGATGTGAGGGGGCGGATGCCCCCGCTTATGTTGTTATCCTGTCGCCATTGCTGGCGCGGCCAATGTGCGGTCGGCCGATTAATCTGTGCATTTGCTGATAAAGCCGCCGCTGCTTTTCAGCCGCTCTCGTGCTTCGCTGGCGGAGATATTGGCCAGGATCATTACGATGGCGGTCTTGCAGTGGTTATCTGCGGCGGCGAGAGCCTGCTCGGCCGTGCCACGGTCACATTCGGTTGCTTCCATGACGATGCGCTTCTGGCGCTCCACCAGTTTGGCGTTGGTCGCCTCCACATCCACCATCAGATTGCCGTAGACCTTGCCGGTACGGATCATGGCGCCGGTCGAGAGCATATTGAGGATCAGCTTCTGGGCTGTGCCCGCTTTCATGCGGGAGGAGCCGGTCACAATCTCGGGGCCGACCACGGCGACCATGCTGATGTCGGCCGCTTTGGCGAGCGGGCTGCCCGGGTTGCAGCTGATGCTGCACACTGTGGCACCCAGGCTCCTGGCATATTGCATGGCGCCCAGCACATAGGGGGTTCGCCCGCTGGCTGCGATACCCACCAGCACGTCGTGGGCACTGAAGTGGATATTTTTAAGATCGTTGGCACCGAGTTCTGCATCGTCTTCGGCATTCTCCACCGCCTGCAGTATGGCCTTGTGGCCCCCGGCAATCAGGCCGATGACCAGCTCGGCAGAGACCCCGTAGGTGGGCGGGCATTCGCTGGCGTCCAGGATGCCGAGGCGTCCGGAGGTGCCAGCCCCGATGTAGATCAGGCGGCCGCCTTTGCCAAATGCGGCTGCAATAGCATCGACCGCCTTGGCGATCTCGGGCAGCAGTTGGCCTACAGCCACTGCAACGTGTTGATCTTCTTGATTGATGATCCGCAGCATATCCAGCGTCGGGAGCTGATCGATCTCGATGCTGGCTGGATTGCGGGTTTCGGTAATCATGCTTGATAGGTCAATGGTCATCGCTTCCTCTACTTCAGGTCGTCGCCATTCCCGGCGTAAATCATTCTTCTCGATGCGGGTCATCATGCTCGATTTTTGATTTTTATTATGAGATCGGTATCGCATAATTAATTATTCCAATTAATTTGTTTTTAAAGGAGGTAAAATTCCATTAGAGGAGTATGGAGAGAAGAGGGGGGGACAGGGGGATTGGCTAGCCTGCTTGATGGGCATGCAACAAAAAGCCCCGGTCAGTAGGCCGGGGCTTGCAGAATCATCGGTGTTAATTGACCGAGATGGCGCGGGCGTCGATGAAGTAACGGGCTTTGCCCTGTTTGTCGATCTGGATTTTGGCGAGCAGCCTCTCTTGCTGCCTGTGTTCCCACAGTTGTTCTATGTTGGCAAGAGCTGGATTGGCTATGCCGAGCACATTCAGGTATTCGTGAAACAGGCTATGACTGCCGATTTCGGTCAGCATCTTGGTCATATGGGCACTCTTCTGGAACAAGGGGGGCAGATACAAGATAGCCATGTCGAGCTGAATGAGCGCTGTACAAAAAACAAACAGAGCTTCTGGCAACAGCAGAGATAATGCGGGTCAGCGAGTGCGGGATCGCAGACAACAAAAAGCCCCGTTCGGTGGAGCGGGGCTGGCTGGTTATTCGGTATCAGTTGATGGATATGGCGCGAGCATCGATGAAGTAACGGGCATTGCCCTGCTTATCGATCTGGATTTTGGCGACCAGCTGCTCCCGCTTTTTATATTCCCAGTGTTGCTCAATCTTGGCGAGGGATGGGCTCGCAATCCCAACCACGTTCAGGTACTCGTGAAACAGGCTATGGCTCCCTATTTCGGTCAGTATCTTCTCCATCTGCATACTCTCCTGAAGTTGAGTGGGTATTCATCAACAAACCTATCAGCGTCCGTCTGAATAAAGTCTGTATAAAAAACAAACTAACCCATTTTTGTGTCAATAACATGATCAGGAACAAGATCAGTGCAGATCGTCAGGGACTTTTTGATACCGTTTTCAATCAGGGCTGACGGGCTTTTGCGGCAACTGATCAAACGTGCCGGAAGCCTGCGGTAGCGCCGGTGCGGTTTGCACGGCCTGGCCACCGTGGAAGACCGGATCCTGTGCCACTTCCTTGATGCCGTTGATGCAAAACTGCATACCCATGCAGACCAGCAGGAAGCCCATGATGCGGGTCATGGCATCGATGCCGGTGGCGCCAAGGATCTTGCAGACCGGATCCGCCAGCTTCAATACTCCCCAGCTGATCAGGCTCATCAGGGCAAACGCAGTGACCATGGCGCCATAGATGGTGAGGCGGTTGTACTCGTCAGGCAGCTCGGCAATCTGGGCTGCCCCGCTTATTACCAGCGCCATGGTGCCCGGCCCGCACATGCTGGGCATGGTGAGTGGTACGAAGGCGATGCTCTGGTTGATATCGACCCCGCTCTGCTGGCTGGGGGCGGGGAACAGCATGCGAAAGCCGATAAAGCCGATGATGAGCCCCCCGGCCAGGCGCAAACCCGGAATGGAGATACCGAACAGATCCAGAATCGAGGATCCGATAAAGAAAGTGATGCAGAGGGTGCAGAACAGATAGATGGCCGCCATATTGACCTGACGTCGCACATGTTCGCGCGACATCCCCTTGCTCAGCCCCAGCAGCAGGGTGGCCGTGGTAGGCGGATTGACCATGGGCAGCAACGCCAGCAAAGCGAGAAATACGACCTGAAAGAACATGTTGAGCCTCGGATAGCAGGGATGAATGGGAATACCTTGATCCAGGTGGTCACCTGACTCAAGAGGGAGGCTATCTTATGCTGGCGAAACTGAACATAAGCAGTACAAAAAAGCCCCGGCAGATACCGGGGCTTGTTGTTCGGGTCAGGCCGCTTGCGGTGCTTGCTGCTGCCGGATGGCCCGTTGCTGGAACCAGAGCCAAAGACCGATGGCGAAACCCAGCACCGACAGGCTCACCACATAGTGGGAGGGGGCCAGCATGTCGCTCTTCATCCATAGGGTCACCGCCATCGGGGTGAGGCCGCCGAAGATGGCGTAGGCCACGTTGTAGGAGAATGACAGACCGGAGAAACGCACCACCGGCGGGAAGGCGTTGACCATCACGTAAGGCACGGCGCCGACAATCCCGACCGCAAAGCCTGCCAGCATGTAGAGCGGCACCAGCTGGCTCGTACCGGCCGCCAGACCGTGATAGAAGGCGTAGCTGGAGCCCGCCAGCAGCAGGGAGCCGAACATGAAGGTGAGACCGCTGCCCAGCAGGTCGATCAGTCGACCATAAACGATGCAGCCGAGGGTCAGGGCCACGATCGCCAGCGAGTTGGCGGTCAGGGCGTCCGCCGGGCTGATGCCATAGACCTTCTGCAGATAGGTCGAGGTCATCAGGATCACCACCACGATACCGGCGGAGAGCAGCCAGGTGAGCAGCATGGAGACCACCACGCTGCTCTTGTGGTTGCGCAGCACCGACTTGAGGGGCAGCTCGTCAGCCAGGGTCTTGTTGGCCTTCATCTCGGCGAAAACCGGGGTCTCGTGCAACCAGCGACGCAGGTACATGGCGACGATGCCGAAGATACCGCCCAGCAGGAAGGGAACTCGCCAGCCCCAGTCACTCACTTCGGCCGGGGTCAGGCTCTTGTTGACCGCAGTGGCGATGAGGGAGCCGAGCAGGATGCCGGCCGTCAATCCCGCCGTGAGCGTGCCGCAGGCGACCCCGACCCGACGGGCAGGAACGTGCTCGGCGACAAATACCCAGGCGCCCGGCACTTCACCGCCGATGGCGGCGCCTTGCAGGATCCGCAATCCCAGCAGGGCGATGGGGGCGCCGATGCCGAGCACCGCATAGGTGGGCAGCAGACCGATCAACAGGGTCGGCAGCGCCATCATGATGATGCTGAGGGTGAACATCCGCTTGCGACCGATGAGATCGCCAAAGTGGGCCATGATGATGCCGCCAAGCGGGCGGGCCAGATAACCGGCGGCGAAGATGCCGAAGGTCTGGAACTGGCGCAGCCACTCGGGAATGTCGGCCGGGAAGAACAGCTCGCCGATGACCACGGCGAAGAAGACGAAGATGATGAAGTCGTAAAACTCCAGCGCGCCGCCGAGGGCAGCCAGGCTCAGAGTTTTGTAATCCTGTCGATTGAGGGGGCGGGCGTGATCGTGTTGTTGTGTGGTCGTGGTCATATCCGTATGTTTCCCATCGGTTTTTTTAGTTATTGTCACCCCGGACAAGGGGTATATACAGGTGATCGAGAGTATGCTGCCTGCCTCTTGTGTGTAAATCGCGCAATTCGCAACACTGTCTTGCATCTTTTTGGGGCAATCCGAGTGCCCCGCTGGCGGAGGAATGATGGAAAAGAAACGGGTACTGCTCTCCTGGAGCAGCGGCAAGGATTGCGCATGGGCTCTGCATCAGTTGCGGCAGGATCCCGCCATCGAGGTGGTGGGGCTGTTTACCACCCTCAATCAGGCATTCGAGCGGGTGGCGATGCACGGGGTGCGCAAGCAGCTGTTGACCGAACAGGCCGCCTGCGTCGGGCTGCCCCTCATCACCATCGATCTGCCCTGGCCCTGCAGCAACGAGGATTACGCCCGCATCATGACCGGCTTTATCGCCGATGTGGTGGCACAGGGGATCCGCCATATGGCCTTTGGCGACTTGTTCCTTGAGGATGTGCGCGCCTACCGTGAAAAGCAGCTGGCAGGCACCGGCATCGAACCACTGTTCCCGCTGTGGGGCAGCAATACCCGTGAACTGGCGTCGCAGATGGTGGCCGCTGGGTTGAAGGCGCGGATCAGTGCTCTCGACCCGAACAAGCTGGATGCCAGCCTGGGGGGCCACGATTTTGACGAGGCACTGCTGGCGGCGCTGCCGGCGGGGGTCGATCCGTGCGGCGAGAACGGCGAGTTTCACACTCTGGCCTGGGATGGTCCCATGTTTCTGCGCCCGCTGGCGATCTGCACGGGGGAGACGGTGGAGCGCGATGGTTTCATCTTCACTGACTTGTTGCCTGCTGATTCCAGCACCTAGTCGAGTTTGGCCTCCTGATCGCTCTTGTCGTCGTTGTAGCGCAGCGCGATCTCGTGAAACTGCACGTGGATGTGAGCGAAGGCATCCGTGATGTCGGGATCAAAATGGTTGCCCCTTCCCGCCAAAATAATGGGCACCACCTCTGCATGGGTCATGGCTGCCTTGTAACACCGCTTGCTGATCAAGGCATCGTACACATCTGCCAGCGCCATCAGTCGGGCCGAGAGGGGAATTTCATCTCCTATCAGACCGTAGGGGTAGCCGGTGCCATCCCACTTCTCGTGGTGGTAGCAGGCGATCTCCTTGGCCAGTCTCAGAAATTCCACCTCTACCCCCAGCGCTTCCTCGGCGTGGACTATGGCCTCCTTGCCAAGGGTGGAGTGGTGTTTCATCTGGGCGAACTCATCTTCATCGAGTTTGCCAGGTTTGAGCAGGATCCGGTCCGGTACGCCGACTTTGCCGATATCGTGCAGGGGGGCCGACTTGAACAGCAGCTCTATTGTCTTGGGGGTCAGCTCGGCACGAAAGCGAGGGTGCTCGCAGAGAGTTTCCGCCAATAGCTTCACATAATGCTGGGTGCGCAGAATGTGGTTGCCGGTCTCGTTGTCCCGGGTTTCGGCCAGAGAGGCGAGGGAGTGGATGGTGATGTTCTGGATCAGCTCGTTTTCTCGGGTGCGTCGTTCCACCTCCTGCTCCAGATAGGCATTTTGGTCATGTAGCAGATCCCGTGCCGCCTTCAGCTCAAGGTGGTTTCTGACGCGGGCCAGCACGATGGCGGGGGAGATCGGCTTGTGAATATAGTCCACGGCGCCGAGAGCCAGTCCATGTGCCTCGGCGCTCTCCTCTACCTTGGCAGTCAGAAAAATCACCGGAATATGCCGTGCCTGCGGCATCTCCTGCAATGCCTGCATCACCTGATAACCATCCATCCCGGGCATCACGACATCAAGCAGGATCAAATCTACCCGGGAGTCTGATGACAGTATCTCCAGTGCCCGCTGGCCACTGATGGCGACCTTGACCCGGTATTGTGGGCTGAGCAAGGCGCTGAGCAATGAGAGGTTTTCAGGGGTGTCATCGACCACCAGCAGGGTGGGCTTGGTATCGGGATCCAGCAGGTTGAGCATGGTGGTGCCCTCACTCTTGGTTGAACAGATCGGGCCTGAGGGCCCGGACTCGTTGCAGATGTGCAAGTGCATCCGTAAAACGGAAGCCGGTAATGGCGTCAGCCATCCTGGATGCCGTCTCTCCCAGCACTCTCGTCAGCTGCTGCTGATGCTGCTGGAACAGGGTCAGAGCTCCGGCATCATCTTCCGCCAGCAGCCGGATCAGCTGCGCCAGCAGGGGCGCCAGGTCGACTTGTTCTTGCTCCGGCAGGTCGGCTGTGGTCTGGGTGGGTAGCAGGGCCTGTAGGCCATCGCTCAGTTGCTGCTGCATCTGCAGCCCCTGTTCCGCCAGTGGAAGCAGGCTGGTGGTGTCATCCCCCCGGGAGAGTGCACTCTCCAGCCTGGCCGAGATACCCCGCAGTGGTTCGGCGCCCAGAGTGGCGGTAATCCCCTTGAGGGTATGGGCCTGACGATGGGCCTCCTCCCGGTCGTTCTTCTGCAGGGCGGCGATCAGGCTCTGCATGGGCCGGGTGCCCTGTTGGGCAAATCGTTGCAGCAGATCCTGATACCACCCCCAGTTGTACATCAGCCGTTGCAGGGCGGCTTCGGCATTGAGTCCGAGCGCTCTTAACTGAGGCTGCAATGGCTGGTGCTGTGGTGAAGGTGCGCTCTTGGGTATTGCATCGGTTTCAACGCTGAAGGCAGGGGCCCAGCACTGCAGTGCGGCATAAAGCTTGTCGGGGTCGATGGGCTTGGCGATGTGGTCATCCATACCGGCCGCCAGACAGCGTTCCCGGTCACCGGCCATGACATTGGCCGTCATGGCGAGGATCGGAGTGTGGTGCCCTTCGCTCTCTTGCTGGCGCAACTGACGGGTGGCAGTCAGTCCATCCATCACCGGCATCTGCATGTCCATCAGGATCAGGTCGTATGGTTGTTGCGCAGCCATTTCCAGAGCAATGGCACCATTGGCAGCAATGCTGACGTCGATGCCCGCCGCTCGCAGCAGTTCCATGGCCACCTGCTGATTCAGCTCGTTGTCTTCTGCCAGCAGTATACGGAGTCCCTCGAAGCGATAGTTGTGGGTAGGCTGGGTGGGCTTCAAGGCAGTCGCCGTGGTTTGCTGGCCGAACAGCCCAATGATGGTATCAAACAACACAGAGGCACAGACTGGTTTGACCAGTACCCTATCAAAGCCGGCGGCCTCTGCTTCGCGAAAAATCTCTTCCCGCCCATAACCTGTCACCATGACCCGATAAAGCCGCTTGCCAAGGCCGCGGGCGATGAGGCGGCGCCCCGTCTCTATGCCATCCAGCCCGGGCATGTGCCAATCCAGCAGCACCACCTCGTAGGCGTTACCTTCCTGCTCGGCACAGGCGATCATCTGCAGCCCTTGCTGACCCGATTCGGCGGTGTCGACCACGAAACTCATGCTGCGCAGCAGGGCAGCCAGTATGGTGCGGGCGCTGGCACTGTCGTCGACCACCAGTATGCGGCGGCCACGCAGATCCAGACTTGGCAGATAGCGTGAGCGGTATCTGCCGCGGCCGAGTCGGGCAGTAAACCAGAAAGTGCTTCCCTTGCCCGGTTCGCTCTGCACGCCGACCTCCCCTCCCATCAGTGCCGCCAGTTCGCGGGAGATGGCGAGCCCGAGGCCGGTGCCGCCGTATTTGCGGGTGGTGGAGCTGTCCGCCTGCTGGAAAGACTGGAACAGCCGTTGCTGCTGCTCCTGGCTCATGCCGATCCCCGTGTCCTGCACCGAGCAGTGCAACAGCACCTCTTGCGGTCGTTTCTCCAGACAAGTGACCTTGACCAGTATCTCCCCCTGCTCGGTGAATTTGACTGCGTTGTTGGCGTAGTTGATCAGGATCTGGCCGAGCCGCAGGGGATCGCCATAGAGCAGGGTGTCTAGCTGGTGATCGACCTCGAACAGCAGTTCTATGCCTTTGGCTTCGGCCTTCTCGCCCACCAGGGTTGCCAGATTTTCCAGCACATGGTCGAGATCGAACTCGATCTGCTCCAGATCCAGCTTGCCCGCCTCGATCTTGGAGAAGTCGAGGATATCGTTGATGATGCCGAGCAGGTGATGGGCCGAGCGCTGGATCTTGCCCAGATAATCAGCCTGCTGCGAGTCGAGGCGTGTTTGCAGGGCCAGGTGGGCCATACCCAGAATGGCGTTCATCGGGGTGCGGATTTCATGGCTCATGTTGGCGAGAAAATCGCTTTTGGCCCGGGTTGCGCTTTCTGCCAGCTCATAGGCCTGCTCCAGCTCCTGATTCTTGGTCTGCATCACGGCGAACAGCTCATCCCGGGTCGGTTCAGCGAACTGCTGCTGCATCTGCAACAGCAGAGCGTCATCGGGCCAGTGTGGCAGGTGGCATACCAGAGCGATGGCGGTGTCAGCATGAGGAACCAGCCGGATGCTGCCATGGGTTGCACCGGGTGCGTTGTGCTGCAGTGGCTCGTCGGCCGAGAGGGAGACCCACAGCTCCCGCGTATTGCTCTCCAGCCAAAGCTGGAGTTGCAGCGAGTCGATGGTTGCCGTCAGCTGGCGCACCAGCTCCGAGGTGGTACCCGCCAGCGGCGCCACGAAGGTGGGGCTCTTGTCGATGCAGGTGAGCACCTGGATCACCTTGCGTCTGGCGGTGAGGGCTGCCGTCGGGCCAGAGAGCCTGATATCACCGATCAGCTGCCGCATCTAGCGCTCCTTCTCTGGTTGTACCCGCAGCACAATACAGCTCGCATCGTCGGTGCTGCGCCCACTATGGTCTATGACTTGACGGGCCAGAATGACGGGATCAGCCCCCAGATCCAGTGCGCCGTCACGCAGGTTGAGTGACTCGCTGATGCCATCCGAATAGAGCATCAGCACATCCCCCGGCTTGATGGGCTGGCGTTGCAGCAAGGGGGTGGGGAAGCGCTCCCCCAGCACCCCATCACGGGAGATACCGCGCCAGAGGTCATGGCCGCGCAGACAGATGCGGGTGTTGCCGATGCCGGCGTAGCTCAGTTCCCCCCGTTCACTGTTGACTAGGGCTATGCCAGCGGCCGCTCCCCGGGTACCGATGCAGTGTTGGTGCAACAGCTGCAGCAGAGGTGCCGGCTCCTGTTCAGGGGTGTTTTGCAGCGCCTCTTGCAGTATCAGTGCCAGCTTGTTGGCCGAGGCGCCGTGGCCGCTGACATCGATCAGTACCAGCAAGACGCCGTCGGATGTGGGCCGGATAAAGACCAGATCGCCGGAGACCTTTTCCGGATAACAGGGTCTGTTTTCGCTAGCCCAGACCAGTGTCAGACCTGCCTGCCCCCATTGTTGGGTGGGCGTGATGAGACGTGGGACCGAGGGTACAGAAACCAGCCATTTGCGCGCCTGCACCAGGGTGCCCCCTTCCGGCGGTGTGCTGATGGTGAGCTCTGACATCATGCGCCGCACGCCGGGCAGTCCCAGTCCCAGGGTGCCGGAAGTGCTGTAGTGATCCTGCAGGGCCTGATAGACATCCGATATGCCGGGCCCTTTGTCACGGGCGATGATGTCGATGCAGGATCTCCCCTTCGGGTGATGGAGCATCAGGGTGATCTCCCCCTGCCCGGCGTATTTCAGGATATTGCTGCCAAGTTCGGAGACCACGGTGGAGAGCATGGCGCGATCCACGTCGGATAGGTTGGCGATAAATGGGAGCCGACGAACCGACATCACAGCCAGGTGCAGATCGATATCGTGGCGTAGCGGATAGCTGGCCTCCCGGGTCGCATGCTCTTGTATCATGGCGGTTTACTCCTCGCCCTGGAGGCGGCTGACATGGGCAAAAGCGTCGTCCATGTCGATGAAGCAGCGCAGTGGCCCGGGCTGTGCCTCGGCTAGCGCCAGAAATGCGGCGATCCCGGCATTGAGCCCTACCAGCAGGCAGGTGGCACCCAACAGACGGCACACCTCGGCAAGTTTGCAAACCTGTCTGAATTCATGGTGATCCAGTAGCATGACGCCGGAGAAGTCGAGCAAGACTGCATGGTGACGCCCGTGTACCAGTCGCTGGGAGAGGGCCTGCATCAGCATCTGCATGCCGTCGTCTCCGAGATCGGGGCGCATGCTGACTACTATGCAGTCGGCCATATCGGCGATGCCAAGATCGTTGTTGAGCTGCATGGTCATTGCCGCGACCTAGAGGGCTGAGCCAACCCGTTTGAGCGCTATTTCGAAGGCGTCTCTCAGGGTCGCCGTGGTACGGACGTCACCGACCGACACCCCCAGCTCCACCATGGTACGGGCAATGGCGGGGGATACTCCCGAGATGATGGCTTCACAGCCCATAAACTGGGTCGCCTTGGTGATCTTGATCAGCTGGTTGGCGACGCCAGTGTCCACGGTGGCGACTCCGGCAATATCCAGCACAAAGACCCGGGCGCGGGTTTCGGCAATCTTGGTGAGCGACTTGTTCATCACGTCGGCAGTGCGCATGGAGTCGATGATCCCAACCAGTGGCAGCAGCAGGATCCCGTCCCAGATAGGGGTGACAGGGGTCGACATCTCTTGCAGAGACTTGTGCAGCTCCTCGCGCACTCTGGCGGCCTCTTCCGCTTCCACCATCGCCTGTTTGAGCTGGCGGTGCTGCTCCACCTGCGCCGTGATGTCGGTGGCAAACTTGACGATTTTACTGGGCTTGCCGTTCAGATCCAGCACGGGGTTGTAGGAGCCCTGGATCCATACCTCCTGTCCCTGCTTGTTCAGGCGGCAGAATTCGCCAGCCAGAAACTCGCCCCGGCGCAGCGTGTCCCAGAAGGCGAGGTAATCCGCCGACTGGGCGTAGTCTGGGTCAACCAGCAGCCTGTGGTGTTGCCCTTTCAGCTCTTCCAGCTGGTAACCCACTATGTCGAGAAAGCGTGGATTGGCATCCAGTATGGTGCCCTCCAGCGAAAACTCGACCTTGCCCATGACCCGGCTCAGCGCATTGAGCTGGCCCTCGAAGCTGGCCGTGAGCTGCTTCTGCCCGGTCAGATCCATGGCGTACAGAGTCATACGAGATAGTTGTCCATTGTCATCCAGAACCGGGCTGCAGGCTCCACGGATCCAGACATCCCGTCCCGGCTTGTCCAGCAGGTGAAGCTCGTCCTCCTGCGAGGAGCCGCTGCGCAGTGCGGCCTGAAAGGTGTCATGTGTGGCGGATTGCACCTGGTCCGGGGAGAGCAGCATGCCGTAGTGCTTGCCGGAGAGCTCATCCAGCGTGTAGCCCATGAGGCTCAGAAATCGCGGGTTGGCATCAAGGATCTGCCCCTCTGGCGAGAGTTCGAGCCGTACCAGCACCTGATCGAGGGTGTCTATCCCGGCATGATGAGTGGAAGGGGCCGAACCTGTGGTATTGGAAGAGGAAGTGTGCGCGTCCATGGCATCTCCAGAGAGAGTCGTTGATTTTGATATCAATAGCGGGTGTTAAGCAGTTATAGCCCACTCTGGCTCTTCCAGCCGATATCTAGGGTCAAAAGAGGCTTGTCATATCCTGGTTGGTGGAGGCTTATCCCGGGCGGATAAAATGGGGGGCTAGCCACCAAGACCGAGACCGTGAGCCAGATCCTGCAGCAGACCATGAATATTCCGGCCGACCAGCTCAATCCGGTGATCTTCGCCGGTGATCAGCCGGGCCAGAACACCAAGGTGCAGTGGCTCAAGGATAAGCAGATGACGCTCTTCTACGGCGACGCCGATGGGGATATCAAGGCGGCGCAGGAGGTCGGCATTCGCGGCATTCGGCTGCTGCGGGCCGCCAACTCCAGCTATCGGCCACTGCCGTTGGCAGGGGCGCTGGGGGAAGAGGTGATCATCAACTCCCAGTTCTGATCCGGAGTGGATCCATGCAAAAGGGCGGGACCATTGGCACCCGCCCTTTTTGCATCCGTTATCCAGCTCGGGTCAGTCGTCTGCCCACGGCATCTCGGGCAGGCTGTCGAGGAACTCGCCGTAACGGGCCAGATTGAAGGGGCCCTGATCGGCCTCCATCGCCATCAGCTCGGCCCCGAGGGCGCAGGCGATATATTGCAGCGCCTCTTCCCGCGGGGTGCCCTTCATTACCAGCCGCATCAGGGTCGCCTTCACATGGGGCGGGTGACCGTCGTTGAGCTGGTTCTCCACCATCTCCAGCAGCGCGTCTTCATCAAAAAATTCCTGAGTGTCGTTCATGGGATATCCGCAACAGTGAATGTGGCGGCCAGTATAGCCTGAATGGGACTAACACCTTGAACAGCCAGCGAATAAACAATCCGATGGGGAGGCCATTTGTTACCCATAATTAGGAAGAGTTTGCCAAGGCAAACAGGTTGGAACACAGATAACATGGATGGACACGCCTATGCCCACGATAGATTCCCTGCTGGCCGAGCCCAAGCTACTGCCCCAGATCCCGGAAGTGATGCGCGATTTGATCCAGACCTTCAATGAAAAGGATCCGGATCTGCTGAAGATCAGCAAGTTGATCAACAAGGACCCTGTCATCTCCGCCAAGTTGCTGCGGCTGGCCAACTCGGCCAAATTCGGCAGCAGTCGTCAGATCGGCACCGTCAATGAAGCCGCGGTGCGGCTTGGACTGGCGATGGTGCGCAACATGGTGCTGGCCTGCGGGCTCACCGAATCGGTCAAGGCCGTGCCCGGCATTGATCTCAAACATTTCTGGGGCTGCGTCTTCAACGTGGCTGAACTGGCCCGCCGTCTGGCGGTGAAGAAAGGGATGAAGGGAGATGAGGTTTTTACCTGCGCTCTGCTGCACGATCTTGGCCGGCTGGTGATGCACGTGGGGCTGCCTGAAAACACTGTCCACCACATTCACGATCTGGAGCTGCACAAGGGGCGGGCCAAGGCAGAAGAGCTGGTGGTCGGCTTCAACTATGCCCAGGTCGGGGCGGCCATGGCTCGTTACTGGAAGTTTCCCGATACCATCAGCAATGCGGTGGAGTATCACTACAATCCCATGCTGGCCAAGGTATTTTCCGCCGAGGCCGGGTTGATCCATCTGGCCATTGTGCTGGCGGCCCAGTCCGATGTGGGGGAAGAGGCGCCCCCTGAGTGGCCCCACAAGGTGGCAGATGCGTTGGGGCTGAGCTGGGCCGATTGCGCTGCCCAGTTCACTGCGCTGCGCGAGCAGGGCAACGGCTATGCCGGACTGCTGGCCGCCTGAGCCCGTTTCTCCCATCTCGTCAGGGGTCGCACTGCGGCCCCTTTTGTATGAGTGATGGTGCCACAGGCTTGCCAGCCCGGGAGTGACGGGGCACTCTTTGCCCTTCACTTTCCGTTTGAGAGCCCTTGCCATGATTGCCTCCTCCCGCCTGATCCTGCGCGAAATGATCGCCACCGACGCCCCCTTCATCCTTGAGCTGCTCAATGACGGTGACTTCTATCGCTACATCGGTGATCGGGGCATTCGCACCCTCGAACAGGCGCAGGAGTATATCCAGCAGGGGCCGGCAGTCAGCTATGCCCGTCATGGTCATGGCCTCTATCTGGTGGAGCGCAAAGAGGACGGTGCCAGCCTCGGTATATGCGGTCTGATCAAGCGCGATACCCTGGAGCAGGTCGATATCGGTTACGCCTTCCTGCCGCAATATCGCGGTCAGGGCTACGCCATTGAAGCGGCGCAGGCCGCTCTTGCCGATGGCAAAAGCCGATTGGGGATCGGGCAGGTAGTTGCCATCGTCACTCCGGGTAACGAGCGATCCATCGGCCTGCTGGCCAAGCTGGGGCTGGTGCGCAGTCGACTGGTCAAATTGAGCGAAGATGCCGATGAGTGCCTGCTGCTGGAGCAGTGATCAAGGTCAGAGAGCTGAAAAGCGAATGGCGAGGTAGCTGTCAGGTTGAGTGACAAGCAAGAGCCCGGGTCTGGCGAAAGGCGTGAGAGAAGCAAAGAGGCCGCCGTGAGTTGCGGCCTGTCTGCATCGGGCGCTGCCGGAGGGCAGGCAGGATCAGTTGAGGTCTTCGATGGAGAACTCGCCAGCGATACCATCACAGGAGATGGCGAAACCGCCGCTGAAGCGGGTGCTGAACTGGATCAGAAACGCATCATTGTCGTGCTCTTGCACAGGCAGGTTGATGGGCTTGCTACGACGCAGGGGCTTGTGTGTTTGTACTGCTTTCATCATGGTATTTCTCTATATAAATTAGGTGTTTGCTCCTTGTATTGGCAAATGTCAGGTCAATGGGCGCGGTCGATTGGGTGAACGACAAGCGCGCAGGAATACCCAGCCCGGTTAAAGGGCGTCTGCACTTTCAAGGAATATGCTGATGCATAAATCAAATTGGGTGGGCAGATCGGGTCTGCACCGTGAGAGCCGGGCAACGCAGGCAGACAGCCTGACGGTTCTCAAGGCGAGTAAATCAGAAGAAGGTTATGCGGGTACTGGCAGGATTCATCGTGAGGTGAAGCATTGCAGGGTAAACATAAACAGGGCTGATTAACTAGCCGACGAGCATTCTCTCCTCGAAATGAATAAAAAGCAAACAATAATTTGCCGATGTTGAAGTCAGTACGCTTTTCCTCTGTGTAATCAAGGCGCTATCAGCAGCAAATATTCGCAACTATCCGCCATAAAAAGAGGGCTCCCGACGGGAGCCCTCTCTCATTCTGCAATCAGCACAGTGGGCCGACTCAGTAGTCGCCACAGGCCTTTTTGGCAGCCGTGATCATCGGGGTGATGGTCATGCCTTGCACCACGATGGAGAACATCACCACCGAGTAGGTCATCACAAGGATGACCTCCCGCAGGTCGACGCCATGTTCCGGGATCATCATGACGCCGGAGGGGAGTGCCAGTGCCATCGCCATGGCCAGACCACCGCGCAGGCCACCCCAGGTGAGGATCCGCACCGAGAAGGTGTTGTAATTGCGGAATCGGCGGAAAGCCACATAGGGCAGCGACACGCTGATAAAGCGGGCACCCAGGCAGAGCGGCACCGCAATGACCAGCAGGATCCAGTCACGCCAGGCGAGATCCAGCAGTACCAGCGCCAGACCGATCAGCAGGAACAGCAGGGCGTTGAGGAACTGGTCCATCAACTCCCAGAAGTGATCCAAGTGATGGCTGCTCTGCTCGGAGAAGCCGGAGTGACGGGTCCAGTTGCCGATCATGATGCCGGTGACCACCATGGCCAGTGCGCCGGAGACGCCGATCATGTTGGCAAAGGCAAAACCGGCGGTCGGGATGCAGAGGGTCAGCAGCAGCTCCAATGAACCGTCATCGGTGGCGCTGATCATCACGTGGGCGATAAGGCCCAGCACGGCGCCGAACAGAATGCCGCCTAGGGCCTCGTGCAGGAACAGACCGGCCACGCTACCGAAGGTGGGCTCGACACCACCAAAGGCGACGGCAAACACGGTAGCGAAGATGACGAGGCCAACACCATCGTTGAACAGGGATTCCCCTTCGATCTGGATGGCGATCTGGGGTGGCGCCTTCATCTTCTTGACGATGGCCAGTACGGCAATCGGGTCAGTGGGGGAGATCAGCGCGCCGAACAGCATGCAGTAGACCAGCGGCAACTCCCAGCCCAGCAGCTTGGCGATAAACCAGAAGCCGTAGCCGATGAGGAAGGTGGAGAGCAGGGTGGCAATGATGGCCAGAATGGTGATCTCCCACTTCTGGCTACGCAGCGCCTTGAGGTTGATGCCAAGGCCCCCGGCGAACAGCAGGAAGCCCAGAATCCCCTTCAGCAGGAAGTTCTGGAAGTCGATGCTCTCCATGGTCTTGACGGCAAGAGGTTCCAGGTTGAACCAGCCCAGTTTGCCAAACAGCACCAGCAGTGCGGAGATCAGCATGGAGCCCGCAGTAATGGCGATGGTGGTCTGGATCTTCACAACATACTGGTTGGCAAAGGCGATAAAAATCGCCAACGCTGCCAGAAAACAGAGTGTGTAGTAGACGCTCATAGTTATTTTTTTCTCGTTGGTAGACAGCAAGCACGTATCCCTATGCAGGACGGGCATAGGTTACTCTCGGGCCCTATGTTACTCATTACCCATAAATGAGTATATGGTGGCGCATTTGGACTGATAGACGGCTAGATTTCCATTTTATTTGTTTGCTGTTAGGATGCTGTTTACGCAGTTGCATGGATGTAAGAGGAACACGCGGTGTCGAACGTAATGTCGAGCAGAGAGCCGAGCAAGCAGTCGGACGTAACAAAGAAGCTGGAAGCCTGCCTCAGGGAGCGGATCCTGATCATCGACGGGGCCATGGGCACCATGATCCAGGGCTACAAGCTGGGGGAGGCGGATTATCGGGGTGAGCGGTTTGCCGACTGGCATACCGACATCAAGGGCAACAACGATCTGCTGGTGCTGACCCGTCCGGCGGTGATCCGCGAGATCCACGAGCAGTATTGCGCTGCCGGGGCCGACATTCTCGAGACCAACACCTTCAACGCCACTCGCATCGCCATGGCCGATTACGAGATGGAAGAGTTTTCCGCCGAGATCAACCGTGAAGCCGCCCGTCTGGCCCGCGCCGTGGCCGACGAGTGGACGGCAAAAGATCCCGCCAAGCCGCGCTTCGTAGCAGGGGTGTTGGGCCCCACCAACCGCACCGCCTCCATCTCGCCGGATGTGAACGATCCCGGCAAGCGCAACGTCACCTATGACCAGCTGGTGGCCGCCTACACCGAATCGACCCATGCCCTGATCGAGGGCGGCGCCGACATCATTCTGATCGAGACCATCTTCGATACCCTCAACGCCAAGGCCGCCGCCTTCGCGGTGGAAGGGGTGTTCGAGGCGCTGGGCTTCAGCCTGCCGGTGATGATCTCCGGCACCATTACTGACGCCTCCGGTCGTACCCTCTCCGGCCAGACCACCGAAGCCTTCTATCACTCGTTGCGCCACGTCAAACCGGTCTCGTTCGGCCTCAACTGTGCGCTTGGGCCCGATGAGCTTCGCCAGTATGTGGAGGAGCTGTCGCGCATCAGCGAATCCTGCGTCAGCGCCCACCCCAACGCCGGTCTGCCCAATGCGTTCGGCGAGTACGACCTCGATGCCGTCGAGATGGCGGAGCATATCCGCGAGTGGGCCCAAAGCGGCTTCCTCAACATGGTCGGCGGTTGCTGCGGCACCACCCCGACCCATATTCGTGCCATGGCCGACGCCGTGGCGGGCATCAAGCCGCGCGTGCTGCCCGAGCTGCCGGTAGCCTGCCGCCTGTCGGGCCTCGAGCCGCTGATCATTACCCCTGAATCCATGTTCGTGAACGTAGGGGAGCGCACCAACGTCACCGGTTCGGCCAAGTTCAAGCGGCTGATCAAGGAGGGGCTCTACGACGAGGCGCTCGACGTTGCCAAGCAGCAGGTGGAGAACGGCGCCCAGATCATCGATATCAACATGGACGAGGGGATGCTGGACGCCGAAGCGGCCATGGTGCGCTTCCTGAACCTCATCGCCGGTGAGCCGGATATCGCCAGGGTGCCTGTGATGATCGACTCCTCCAAGTGGGAGGTGCTGGAAGCGGGCCTCAAGTGCGTGCAGGGCAAGCCGGTGGTCAACTCCATCTCCATGAAAGAGGGGGAGGAGAAGTTTATCCAGCAGGCCAGATTGCTGCGTCGCTACGGCGCCGCCGTCATCGTGATGGCGTTCGATGAGGTGGGTCAGGCCGACACCCGCGCCCGCAAGTTCGAGATCTGCCAGCGCGCCTACCGGATCCTGGTGGATCAGGTCGGTTTCCCGCCGGAAGACATCATCTTCGACCCCAATATCTTCGCGGTGGCGACCGGCATCGATGAGCACAACAACTACGCGGTGGACTTCATCGAGGCGGTGAAGGACATCAAGACACACCTGCCCCACGCCATGATCTCCGGCGGCGTCTCCAACGTCTCGTTTTCGTTTCGCGGCAACGAGCCGGTGCGCGAAGCCATTCACGCCGTCTTCCTCTACCACGCCATCAGGAACGGTATGGACATGGGGATCGTCAACGCCGGCCAGCTCGCCATCTATGAAGACATTCCGGCGGAGCTGAAAGAGAAGGTCGAGGCGGTGGTGCTCAACCTCAATGACAACGCCACCGAAGAGCTGCTGGCCATCGCCGAGAAGTATCGCGGTGCCGGTGCCCAGGCGGAGGATCCGCGGGATCAGGAGTGGCGCAGCTGGCCGGTGGGCAAACGGCTGGAGCACGCACTGGTCAAGGGGATCACCGACTTTATCGAAGAGGATACCGAAGAGGCGCGCGCTGGCGCGGAGAAGCCGCTGCACGTCATCGAAGGGCCGCTGATGGATGGTATGAACGTGGTCGGCGACCTGTTCGGCGCGGGCAAGATGTTTCTGCCGCAGGTGGTGAAATCGGCCCGGGTGATGAAGCGGGCGGTGGCCTATCTGCAGCCCTATATCGAGGCGGAAAAATCGGGCGGCTCCAGCAATGGCAAAATCGTGCTGGCCACCGTCAAGGGTGATGTGCACGACATCGGCAAGAACATCGTCGGGGTGGTGCTGCAGTGCAACAACTTCGAGATTGTCGACCTCGGGGTAATGGTCTCCTGCGAGACCATTCTCAAGACTGCGCGTGAGGTCGGCGCCGATATCATCGGGTTGTCGGGTCTCATCACCCCGTCCCTGGACGAGATGGTGCACGTGGCCAAAGAGATGGAGCGTCAGGGCTTCAAGCTGCCGCTGCTGATCGGCGGTGCCACCACCTCCAAGGCCCACACTGCGGTGAAGATCGAGCAGAACTACTCGGAGCCTGTGGTCTATGTCTCCAACGCCTCCCGCGCGGTGGGGGTGGCCCAGAGCCTGCTCAGCCCGGATCTGAAGGAGGCGTTTGTCGCCCGCATTAACAAGGAGTACGAGATCGCCCGGGATCAGCATGCCCGCAAGCAGCCGCGCTCCCGCCCGGTCAGTCTGGCCCATGCCCGCGCCAACCGGCATCAGCTGGATTGGGTTGGCTACCAGCCACCCAAGCCCCGCGAGCTCGGGGTGCAGAAGTTCGAAGATGTGTCCATTTCGGTGCTGCGCCCCTACATCGACTGGACGCCGTTCTTCCTCAGCTGGGAGCTGGCGGGCAAGTATCCGCGCATCCTTGAGGACGAGATCATCGGCGAGGAAGCGACCAAGCTGTTTGCCGACGCCAACGCCATGCTGGATCAGCTGGAAAAGGATCAGAGCGTGCGCTGCGCCGGGGTGATCGGCCTGTTCCCGGCCAACGCGGTAGGGGATAGCATCGAGGTTTACAGCGACGAGTCCCGCACCGAGGTCATCAAGGTGCTGCACCACCTGCGCCAGCAGAGCGAGAAGCAGGGCTTCCCCAACTACTGTCTGGCGGACTATGTGGCGCCGAAAGAGAGTGGCAAGCCCGACTGGATCGGCGCCTTCGCGGTGACCGGCGGCATCGGTGAGGAGGCCATCGCCAAGGCCTACAAGGTGCAGCATGACGACTACAATGCCATCCTCATTCAGGCGGTGTGCGACCGTCTCGCCGAAGCCTTTGCCGAGTATCTGCACGAGCAGGTGCGCAAGGTTCATTGGGGTTATGCTCCCGACGAGGCCCTCAGCAACGAGGAGCTGATCCGCGAAAACTATCAGGGCATCCGCCCGGCCCCCGGTTATCCGGCCTGCCCGGAGCACACCGAGAAGGGGAGCATCTGGGAACTGCTGGAGGTGGAGCAGGCTATCGGCATGCAGCTGACCGAATCCTACGCCATGTGGCCGGGGGCGGCGGTGTCGGGCTGGTACTTCTCCCACCCCGAGAGCAAATACTTCGCGGTGGCGCAGATCCAGCAAGATCAGGTGGAAGATTACGCCGCCCGCAAGGGGATGACGCTGGCCGAGGCCGAGCGCTGGCTGGGGCCCAACCTGAACTGACTCCCGCGTGACATCGGTTGATCTTTAACGAGAAACGGCGGCATCCTTGCTCGGGTGGAACAATCTGCGCAGAGCCGCCGTTTAACCTGTTGGTCACAGTGATGTGGTAGCGTGCGGTTTGGTGTGGTTTGTCTTGTTGTCAGGATAAACAATTGGCGTTGTCTTGGCGCTGTGGCACCTTATACTCTCCCGCCCCATCCTGCCCAGGCACAGCCTTCTAGCGGAATTGTCATGAAGATCGCCATTTTATCCCGTGAGCCGAAAAACTACTCCACCCGCCGTCTGGTCGAGGTGGCGCAGGCGCGCGGTCATCAGGTAGAGGTGCTCGACACCCTGCGCTGCTATATGAACATCGCTTCCCACAACCCCTCCATTCACTACGAGGGTGGGGAGCTGGGAAGCTATGACGCCGTGATCCCGCGGATCGGGGCCAGCATTACCGCCTACGGCACCGCCGTGCTGCGCCAGTTCGAGATGATGAACACCATGGCCCTCAACAGCTCGGTGGCCATCAGCCGTTCCCGCGACAAGCTGCGGGCGATGCAGCTGCTCTCCCGCCACGGCATCGGCCTGCCCATCACCGGCTATGCCCACAGCACCCACGACGTGCCCGACCTCATCACCATGGTGGGCGGGGCGCCGCTGGTGGTGAAACTGCTGGAGGGAACCCAGGGGATTGGCGTGGTGCTCTGCGAGACCCAGAAGGCCGCCGAGAGCGTGATCGAAGCCTTTATCCAGACCAACAACAACATTCTGGTACAGGAGTATATCCGCGAGGCCAATGGTGCCGATATCCGCTGTCTGGTGGTCAATGGCAAGGTGGTTGCCGCCATGCGCCGTCAGGCCCAGCCGGGGGAGTTTCGCTCCAACCTGCACCGTGGCGGTACTGCCGAAGCGATCAAGATCACCCCGGAAGAGCGCGCCACCGCGGTGCAGGCCGCCAAGATCATGGGGCTGGATGTGGCGGGGGTCGATATCCTGCGCAGCGCACGTGGCCCGCTGGTGCTGGAGGTTAACTCCTCCCCCGGATTGCAAGGGGTGGAAGCCGCCTCCGGCAAGGATGTGGCCGGCAAGATCATCGAGTTCCTCGAACTCAAGGCGAGCCGCAAGAACAAACCCGCGGAGTGAGCCTCAGGCTTGCATCCGTCAGATAGAAACAGGGCGCCCTCGGGCGCCTTGTTGCTATCTGGCTGGTGGGTTGGCGGTGCCACTGCGCCCTCACCCTAACCCTCTCCCAAAGGGAGAGGGAACTGTTCGGCAGTGATCATCGCCAATCGGGCGCTAAATACGCCATCCTCCAGCCGGGTATCGATCTGCCAGCCCAGCTTCTCGCAGATGCGCTGGATGATGGTGAGGCCACAGCCGTAGCCGAGGATCTGATCCGGCGCCGCCGCCGTCGGGTTGCTGATGGTGAGCACCGGGCCACACAGCTCGATGTCGATATGTCCCTCGGCATAGCTCAGGGCATTTTTCAGCAGGTTGCCGAGGGCGATGGCGAGCAGGGAGAGGGGGGCGTTTACTTCGCTGCTCTCGTCCAGATTAAGCCGGATATCGAGGGCCTCCCGCTGCAACAGCGGAGCGAGGCGGGCCAGCTCCTGACGGATCAGCGGGGTCACCTGTTGCAGTGGCCGCTCCACCGCCTCCTTGCGGCCCAGCAGCAGGAAGGTCTCGGTGAGCAGCGCCATCTCGTCGGCGGCGGCGCGGATGCGGGTGGTGGCGCGGGCAGCTGGCGCGGGCAGATCCGTCACCTTGCCGAGCAGGGCGGCCGAGCCCTGGATCACCATGTTGGGGGTGCGCAGCTCGTGGCTGGCGAAGCGACTGAACTCCTGCTCGCGGGCGAACACTGCGCTCACCTCCTGCTTGCCGGCCAGCAGCGCCAGCTCGATATCCCGCAGCTCCTGCCAGGGGGCGTCGGGCTCGAAATCCGCCTGATCCGGGGTGAGGTGGGCGACCCTCTGTTGCAGCCGTTGCAGCGGCCCTGTGATATGGCGCACCAGCCAGATGCCGAAGCCGAGGCAGCCCAGCAGCAGGGTCACCCCGATCAGCCGGGTCGCCAGATGCAGCTTGTCCTCGTAGGGGTCGAGGTAGTCGTCGGCGTCGTCGTTGAACACCAGATAGAGCAGTCCCTCGCCGGAGGGGTGACGGGCCACCAGAAAGTGTTTGTCCTCCTTGCCCAGCTGATGCTCGAAAAAGCCGGGGGTCTGGTAGGGCTTCAGCCATTTCGGCAAGCGGCCCGCCTCGGTCCAGTAGCTGGAGAACTGTCTGGGGCTCGGGGCGGCGGCCGCCGGGCCGAGTCGCAGCCAGTCATCGCTGTAGCGGGTCACTTCGGCTTCCAGCCAGTGGCGCAGGCTCAGCTCTTCCATCTTGTCCTCGGCCACCAGCATCAGGCCGGAGAGCAGGATCAGCAGCACCACCCCGGCGCCGCCGAGCGCCATGATCAGGCGGCGGCGCAGGCTCGGCAGACTCATGCGCTCACCAGTCGGTAGCCCTGGCCGTGCAGGGTCTCCAGCATGGGAGTGGGGAAGGGCTTGTCGAGCGCGTTGCGCAGGGCGTAGATGTGGCTGCGCAGGGCATCGGAGTCGGGCTCCTCATCCCCCCAGACGGTGTCGAGTACCTCCTGACGGCTGACGATGGCGGGGGCGCGGCGGGCCAGCAGGGCGAGGATCCGGAACGGGATCTTGCCGAGCTTGAGGGGCTCACCGGCACGGGTGGCGCGGCCGCTGGCGACGTCGACCGTCAGATCGCCAAAGCTGATGGCCCCCACATCGCCGCGCGGGCCGCGCAGGCTGAGGGCTTGCAGTCGCACCTCCAGCTCCTCCATGGCGAACGGCTTGACCAGATAGTCATCCCCTCCCGCCTTGAAGCCCGCCAGCTTGTCCTCCAGGCTGTCGCGGGCGGTGAGAAACAGCACGGGAGTGGCAATCCCCTGCTCGCGCAGGCGCGCCACTGTGCTGAGGCCATCGAGGCGCGGCATCATCACGTCCATGATGATGACGTCGAAACGCTGCTCCTCCAGCAGTTGCAGCGCCGCCTGACCGTGATAGGCACAATCGAGGCGGTGACCGGCCAGCTCCAGATAATCCATGATGGTTTCCGCCACCTGAGGATTGTCTTCCACTACCAAAATCTTCATGCTTTGCTCTCCTGGTTGGCGAGCGTTTCACGCTCTTTTCACACCGGATTCGGCATCCTGTTTGCCAGTGTAACCCCGAGGATCCCTGATGAAGAAGTCTCTCTGCGCCCTCCTGTTGCTGATCTTGTTGCCACTTGGCACCGCACAGGCGACCGAATTCAAACTGACCGGCCGCACCACCTGGCAGCTTGGCCAGTTGATGGTCAACGGCATGCCGTTCGTGATCGACGACCAGACCCGCTTCAAGGATTGGCTCAACGAGGATGATCTCGGCGGTACCTGGGTCGAGATGAAGGGGGTGGTGGAGAACGGCGTGCGCTATGTGCGCAAGGTCGAAGCCCTCGACGAAGATGACAAGGACGAGATGGATCTGGAGGGGCCGGTGGAAGGGGGGCGGATCTGGGGCTACACCACTTCGGATAACAGTCTGGCGCCGTTTGAAGGGCGCTGGCTTGAGCTGGAGTGCAAGTTTGACGGCATGCGTCTGAGCCGCTGCCGCGAGGATGACTGATCCGATCTCTGCGTCCCGATTAGAAATGCTCCCGAATGAAGCCCATGCTTGTCCAGCATGGGCTTTTTGTTCAGGGACGAACGAAGATGGAACAATCGAGGAAGTGGTGTGCATGGATGCTGGGTCTGCCGCTCTGGGCGGCGCAGGCGGGAGCCGACGAATTGTGGCTGGTGGAGCTTGAGCACAGCGACGGCATCCGCCTGCAATTTCAGGGGGCTGAAGTGGAGCAGGGCAGTGCCGCCGTCTGGCGGCAGGGGGAAATTTGGCCGCAGCCACTCAAACCCGGCGACCAGCTCGCCCTGCTGGTGGCAGATGGCGTTGCCACCCGCATTGAGCTGCTGGCCGCCAGAGCCCCGCTGGCCAATCAGCCCTGGCAGCGGGCGCAAGATCGCCTGCAATCCTTCGATGACCGGCAGCTCACGCTGGCAACCCTGGGCACTGTGCCACTCAATCCGCAGGTGCGCTGGGTCAACGGTTCGGTCGCCGATCTGCACGCCGGGAGCGAGCTGGTATTGATCCGTTCGGCGGATGGAATATTGCAGGGAATTGAAGTGATCAATCCGGAAGAGTAATTCAGCATCTTCTTATTTAATATGGTTTCACCATATTGTGGCAGCCATTAAATAATGACTGTCACAATATTTATGATTTATTCCTCAATAAAGTCATCGCTCTAATTATTTTCCTGTATCACCATTATTTTGTTTGTCATGGATGTTTTTTGGTGGTTTATTTTATTTGTGTCAGGTTTTGTCGGAGTCCATACCTGTCAAATGAAAAAGGATATTTCTACACAATAACAATTATCGTATGTCTGAAAGAGGGATAAATGATGAATAGAATAATTACCGCCAATCTGGCGTTTTTGGCGTCTTCATTGATGCTCGCTCAGGTGCAGGCGGCTGAACCTGTCTACCCTGATCAGGTCAAGTGGGCGGGCCTTGGCACGGGCGTCTGTGCCAGTGGTTACCGTCCTCTGACCCGCGATGAAGCCATGAGTATCAAGGGTAATCTGGTCAGCCGCATGGGGCAGTGGCAGATCACCGGGCTGGCTGATCGCTGGGTGATTATGGGGCCGGGATATAATGGCGAAATCAAACAGGGCACTGCCGGAGAAACCTGGTGTTATCCTAACTCACCAGTTTCCGGAGAAATACCAACACTCTCTGACTGGAATATTCCGGCGGGTGATGAGGTCGATGTGCAATGGCGGCTTGTCCACGACAATGATTATTTTATCAAGCCAGTCAGTTATCTCGCCCATTATTTGGGATACGCCTGGGTGGGTGGAAATCATAGCCCCTATGTCGGGGAAGATATGGATGTTACCCGGGTTGGCGATGGCTGGTTGATAAAGGGAAATAATGACGGCGGCTGCTCCGGATATCGTTGCGGGGAGAAGAGCTCCATCAAGGTAAGCAACTTCTCATATACCCTGGAACCCGACTCCTTCAGCCATGGTCAGGTCACCGAGAGCGGCAAGCAGCTGGTGAAGACCATCACGGCCAATGCGACCAACTACACCGACCTGCCCCAGCAGGTGGTGGTGACCCTGAAGTACGACAAGGCCACCAACTGGTCGAAGACCGACACCTACAGTCTGAGCGAGAAGGTGACCACCAAGAACAAGTTCCAGTGGCCGCTGGTGGGTGAGACCGAGCTTGCCATCGAGATTGCGGCGAGCCAGAGCTGGGCTTCCCAACACGGGGGCTCGACCACCGAGACCGTCTCGGTTGAAGCGCGCCCCACGGTGCCGCCTCACTCCAGCCTGCCGGTGCGGGTTGCCCTCTACAAGTCCAACATCTCCTACCCCTACGAGTTCAAGGCCGAGGTCAATTATGACCTGACCATGAAGGGCTTCCTGCGTTGGGGCGGCAATGCCTGGTATACCCATCCTGAGAATCGTCCCACCTGGGAGCACACCTTTGCCGTCGGCCCGTTCCGCGACAAGGCCAGCAGCATCCGCTACCAGTGGGACAAGCGTTATATCCCGGGTGAAGTGAAGTGGTGGGACTGGAACTGGACCATCAGCGAGTATGGTTTGTCGACCATGCAGAATAACCTGGGTCGTGTGCTGCGCCCGATCCGTTCGGCAGTGACCGGTGACTTCTACGCCGAGAGCCAGTTTGCCGGCGATATCGAAATCGGTCAGCCCCAGACCCGTTCCGCGAAGTCTGCCCAGCTGCGCAGTGCCTCTGCCGATGAGGTGGCGCTTACCGGTGTGGATCTGGACAGCGAGGCCCTTGCTAACGAAGGGTTTGGCAACGTATCCCTGACCATAGTTCCGGTTCAATAACCTCCCTCACAGGCCCCTTTCATAGGGGCCTGTTTCTGTTCTGCGCAAGACGATGCACTTGCCCAGCGCCCTCGATTTTCCCTCTTTTTCTCCTCTTGTCCCTGCATGATCACAGCGGGAAGCTGTGGCTTGCCAAGGGGATGCCAACGCAGGTTTGCCCTCTGTTTGGGGTGGCCCCGTGAGCGAGGCATTGTTCACTCATTTGTTGAAAGAGGCGTGTTGGCCAGATTGTTAACGGCTTGTGCTTTAGATTTTCTCCCTTATACTGGCGCCATCTTGTCGGAGTGCTGACCGTCGAACGACGCAAAGCTGAGACCGTTAATTCGGGATCCGTGGAACCTGATCAGGTTAAAACCTGCGAAGGGAACAAGGGTAACTTGCGGGTTACCGCGCCGGAGGAGGGACAAGCCTCTTCCGCTCATCGAAGGGATCATCCTTGATGGGTCAGGGCGCACAGGAGGGAGTCTGTCCCGTCCGGTTGTCCAGCACGTGGGGCGCCTTGCCCACAGCATGCAGAGAGCGGGAAGCGGCAGAACAGCAGCGCGGAGATCCATCCCGCGCGCACTCCCTCCCGAGATAAACACCCCGCCGCAAGTTCATCTTCTCCTCGAACTCCAGACAAGCAAATACCCATAACTTCAACCAGTTAATGTGAGTTTTGCTATGTCTACTTCCGTATCTGATACCACCAAATCCAGCCGCCGCGAGCAGCGTTCCAGCGCTCAGGCCTTTATCGACAGCCTCAAGGGGATGGCTCACCCCAACTCCCGCCGCATCTTTATCGAAGGCTCCCGCGCCGATATCCGGGTGCCCCTGCGTGAAATCCAGCTGGCCGACACCTTCGTCGGCGGCACCAAAGACGATCCCAAGTTCGAACCCAACGAGCCGGTGCCGGTCTACGACACCTCGGGCCGTTACGGGGAGGAGGGGGTCGCCATCGACGTGCGCCGCGGCCTGCCGCGCCTGCGGGAAAACTGGGTGCTGGAGCGCGATGATACCGACGAACTGCCGGGACTCAGCTCTACCTTCACTCAGGAGCGGCTGGTCGATGAGGGGCTGGATCACCTGCGCTTCGAGCATCTGCCGAAACCGCGCCGCGCCAAGCCGGGCCGCCGGGTCACCCAGCTCCACTACGCCCGTGCCGGTATCGTTACTCCCGAGATGGAATTTATCGCCATTCGCGAGAACATGGGTCGCGAGCGGGTGCGCTCAGAGCTCCTGCGTACCCAGCATCCGGGCCGCGATTTCGGTGCCCGCCTGCCGGAAAATATCACCCCCGAATTTGTCCGTGATGAGGTGGCCGCCGGTCGCGCCATTATCCCCAGCAACATCAACCACCCGGAAGCGGAGCCGATGATCATCGGCCGCAATTTTCTGGTGAAGATCAACGCCAACATCGGCAACTCGGCGGTCACCTCCAGCATCGAAGAGGAGGTGGAGAAGCTGGTCTGGTCGACCCGCTGGGGCGCGGACACAGTGATGGATCTCTCCACCGGCCGCTATATCCACGAGACCCGCGAGTGGATCCTGCGCAACAGCCCGGTGCCCATCGGTACTGTGCCCATCTATCAGGCGCTGGAGAAAACCAACGGCATCGCCGAAGACCTCACCTGGGAGCTGTTCCGCGACACCCTGCTGGAGCAGGCCGAGCAGGGGGTGGACTATTTCACCATCCATGCCGGCGTCCTGCTGCGCTTTGTGCCGATGACCGCCAAACGCCTCACCGGCATCGTGTCGCGCGGCGGCAGCATCATGGCCAAGTGGTGCCTCTCCCACCACAAGGAGAACTTCCTCTACCAGCACTTCCGAGAAATTTGCGAGATCTGCGCCGCTTATGACGTGGCGCTGTCGCTGGGCGACGGTCTGCGTCCGGGCTCAGTCTATGACGCCAACGACGAGGCTCAGTTCGCCGAGCTGCGCACCCTGGGCGAGCTGACCAAAATTGCGTGGGAGTACGACGTACAGGTGATGATCGAGGGGCCGGGTCATGTGCCGATGCACATGATCGAGCGCAACATGACCGAGCAGCTGGAGCACTGCCACGAGGCGCCTTTCTACACCCTGGGCCCGCTCACCACCGATATCGCGCCGGGTTACGATCACTTCACCTCCGGCATCGGCGCCGCGCTTATCGGCTGGTACGGCTGCGCCATGCTCTGCTACGTAACCCCCAAGGAGCATCTGGGGCTGCCCAACAAGGAGGATGTGAAGCAGGGGCTGATCACCTACAAGATTGCCGCCCACGCCGCCGATCTGGCCAAGGGTCATCCGGGGGCCCAGATCCGCGACAACGCCATGTCCAAGGCGCGCTTCGAGTTTCGCTGGGAGGATCAGTTCAATCTGGCCCTCGACCCCGACACCGCTCGCGCCTACCACGACGAGACCCTGCCGCAGGAGTCCGGCAAGGTGGCTCACTTCTGCTCCATGTGCGGGCCCAAGTTCTGCTCCATGAAGATCACTCAGGACGTGCGTGACTACGCAGCAAAGCTGGAGGCCGTTGAGATCAAGCTGGTCGGTATGGATGGCCAGCAGGAGCAGGTGGTGGCTCAGGTGGAGAGCGGCATGGCCCGCATGGCCGAAACCTTCAAGGAGACCGGCGGCGAGATCTACCATCAGGCGGCGGCGCTGAAACAGGCTGCAGGGGAGGAGGCGTGAGCAGTGCAAGCGGGGCTGTCAGCCCCGCCGATCTACTGCCTGTGACGGACTCGCTACCTGTGGTCTGGACCATCGCCGGTTCAGACTCCGGCGGCGGCGCCGGCATTCAGGCCGACTTGCACACATTGCACGACCTCGGCGTGCACGGCTGCTCGGTCATCTCCGCCATTACCGCCCAGAACTCGGTGGCGGTTAAGATGGTCGACCCTGTGCTGATGCAGACCTTCACCGCCCAGATCGACGCCCTTAGCGTCGATCTGCCGCCCGCCGCCATCAAGATCGGCCTGCTGCCGACCCGGCTTCACGTTGAGGTGCTGGCCCGCCGACTGGCGGCTACCCCGGCCCCCTTCGTGGTCTACGACCCGGTGGCCATTGCCAGCACCGGCACCCCGATGGCGGAGCCCAATATGCTGGAGGCGGTGCGCGAGCAGCTGTTGCCACGTCTGTCGCTCATCACCCCCAACGGCCCCGAATTGGAAGCCCTGACCGGACTGCCGGTCAGCAGCCCCGAACTGGTGCGCCTCGCCGCCCGCCGCCTGCGCGAACTCGGCGCCCGCGCCGTGCTGGTCAAGGGGGGCCATCTGGAGTGGAGCGGCGATCTCTGCCTCGACTACTACCAGGATGAGACCCGCGAATTCTGGCTGGCGGCGCCGCGCCTCGATACCCGCCACGGTCACGGCACCGGCTGCTGCTACGCCAGCGCCATCGCCGCCGTGGTGGCGCAGGATTATCCGGTAGAGGACGCCATCACCCTGGCTCGTGCCTACCTGCAACAGGGGCTGGCGGCGGCGCAAGGGGTGGGCGCAGGCCCCGGCCCCATCGCCCATCTCGGCTGGCCCGCCGATCTTGCCCACTTCCCCCGTGCCGTGCTGGCGGGGTCAACCCTCGATCGCCGTTTCGGGCTTTATGAGACAAGCCGTGCCCGCCTGCCGGATGGCCCCTTTGCGCCGACCGAACACAACCTTGGCCTCTATCCGGTGGTCGATTCGGTCAAGTGGCTGCGCCGCCTGCTGGGGCAGGGGGTCAAGACCATCCAGCTGCGGATCAAGGATCTGCCCGCCGCTCAGGTAGCACCGGCCATTCGCGATGCGGTTGAGCTTGGTCGCCGCCATGGGGCGCGACTCTTTATCAACGACTACTGGCAGCAGGCCATCGAGGCGGGCGCCTGGGGCGTGCATCTGGGGCAGGAGGATATGGAGACCGCCGATCTCGCCGCCATTCAGGTGGCCGGGCTGCGCCTTGGCATCTCCACCCACGGCTACTTCGAGCTGATGCGGGCCCGCGAGCTGGCCCCCTCCTATATGGCGCTGGGTCATATCTTCCCGACCAATACCAAGGCGATGCCTTCGCGCCCGCAGGGGCTGCTGCGGCTGCACCGCTACCGCGCCCTGATGGCGGAGTGGCCGACGGTGGCCATTGGCGGCATCAGCGAGGAGCGGGTGGCGGCGGTCAAGGAGAGTGGGGTCGGCAGTATCGCGCTGGTCTCGGCCATCACTGCCAGCGACGACTGGCAGGGGGTGACCGAACGGCTGCTTGCCGCCGTGGGGGCGGGGGATGAGCCGCGTTCGGCCACTGTTATACGGGAGGCTGAACATGCGCTCTGATGCCGCTTCTCTTAGTGACAAAGAGTATCTGAGATACGGCCGCCAGCTGATGCTGGCGGAAGTGGGGGAGGCGGGTCAGGCGCGGCTGAAAGATAAGTCTGTGCTGATCGTGGGCTTGGGAGGGATCGGCTCGCCGCTCGCCCTCTATCTCGCCGGGGCCGGGGTGGGCACCTTGTGGCTGGCCGATGGCGACACGGTGGACTCCAGCAACTTGCCGCGCCAGATCCTGTTCGATAGCGAGGCGGTCAACCACTCCAAGGCGGAGCTGGCCCGCGAGCGCTTGGCCGCCCACAACCCGCTGGTGGAGCTGATCGCCATCAACCAGCGGCTCGATGCCGCCAGCCTGCCGGAGTTTGTGGCCGAGGTAGATCTGGTGATCGACTGCTGCGACAACCTCGCCACCCGGCAAGCCATCAACGCCGCCTGCGTGGCTCAGGGCAAGCCCTGGATCTCCGCCGCCGCAGTGGGTTGGCAGGGGCAGCTGATGGTGCGCACCAGCAGTGAGCACGCCTGCTACGCCTGCCTCTATCCGCTGGATACCAAGGTGAGTCAGAGCTGCGAGACCAGCGGCGTCACCGGCCCGCTGGTCGGGGTGATGGGCTCTTTGCAGGCGCTGGAGGCACTGAAACTGCTGCTCGGGATGCCAAGCCCGGTCGCCGGCACACTGCGCCGCTTCGATGCTTTGACCCATCAGTGGCAGACCCTCACTATGGCCCCCGATCCCGATTGCCCGGTTTGCGGACAGCGCCGATGCCCGACACACGATAAGGAGATCACCCCATGACCTTGACCATTCGACTCAACGATAAAGCCCAGTCGCTGGCGGCAGGGCAGAGTGTGGCCGACCTGCTGGTGGCGCAAGACGTTAATCCACAGGGAGTGGCGGTGGCCCTTAACGGCGCCGTGCTGCCCCGTGGCCGCTGGGCCGAGACCCGTCTCAATGACGGGGACGAAATTCACCTCTTTACCGCCATTGCGGGAGGCTGATCCATGATGCTTGCGTTCCCAACTTCGAGTGCTCTGCCTTGCGGCGGAACTTCATCTCTTCTTACCACTGTGGCCGGAGGCTGACATGCTCAAAATTGCCGATCACACCTTCTCCTCGCGCCTCTTTACCGGCACCGGCAAGTTTGCCCGCCCGGATCTGATGGCCGCCGCCATCGAGGCGAGCGGCTCCCGGCTGGTCACCATGGCCATCAAGCGGCTCGAACCGGGCAAGGCCCACGACGATATCCTGAGCCCCTTGCTGCAACTCGGGGTCAAGCTGCTGCCCAACACCTCAGGCGCCAAGACCGCCGCCGAGGCGGTATTTGCCGCCCATCTCGCCCGCGAGGCGCTGGGGACGAACTGGCTCAAGTTGGAGATCCACCCCGATCCTCGTTACCTCTTGCCCGATCCCATCGAGACACTCAAAGCCGCCGAGCAGCTGGTGAAAGAGGGCTTTGTGGTGCTGCCCTACTGTGGCGCCGACCCCGTGCTCTGCAAGCGGCTGGAAGAGGTGGGCTGCGCCGCCGTGATGCCGCTCGGCGCGCCCATCGGTTCCAATCAGGGGCTGGTGACCCGGGAGTTTCTCGCCATCATCGTCGAGCAGGCCAATGTGCCTGTGGTGGTGGATGCGGGGATCGGTGCGCCGAGCCATGCCGCCGCTGCCTTTGAGCTGGGCGCCGATGCCGTGCTGGTCAACACCGCCATCGCGGTGAGCGGCGACCCGGTCGCCATGGGCCGCGCCTTTGCGCTGGCCTGCACCGCCGGGCGCAGCGCCTATGAGGCAGGCCTTGGCGCCCGCGCCCTGCAGGCCCAAGCCTCCAGCCCGCTGACCGATTTTCTGGGGGCGTTATGAGTCATGATGCTGGCTCGGGGCAAGAGCCAATCGCCATGTCCTCTTTCTCGGTTTCTCCCGAGGCTGATGTGTTTAGCCCCCCTCTCCCTCAGGGAGAGGGGCTGGGGGTGAAGGCACTGGGTGTAAGGGCTAAGGAGCCTTCCTTTCTCGACCGATGGCAGGAGCTGGATTGGGACGATATCGGCATGCAGATCCGCGCCAAAACTGCCGCCGATGTGGCACGCGCCCTGAGTGCCCCGCGCCGCACGCAGGCCGATTTTATGGCGCTGATCTCGCCAGCTGCCGAGGCATTTTTGCCGCAGATGGCGGCCGAGGCCGAGCGGCTCACTCGCCAGCGCTTTGGCAACACCATCAGCTTCTATGTGCCGCTCTATCTGTCGAACCTGTGCGCCAACGACTGCACCTACTGCGGCTTCTCCATGAGCAACCGCCTCAAGCGCAAGACCCTGAATACAGAGGAGATTGAGCGCGAGTGTCTGGCCATCAAGGCGCGCGGTTTTGACAGCGTGCTGCTGGTGACCGGCGAGCATGAGCACAAGGTGGGGCTCGCCTATTTTCGCGAGGTGATGCCCATCATCCGCCGCCACTTCAGCACGGTGGGGATGGAGGTGCAGCCCCTCTCGCAGGCCGAATATGCCGAGCTGAAAAGCCTCGGCCTCGACGCCGTCATGGTTTATCAGGAGACCTACCACGCCCCCACCTACGCCCGCCACCATCTGCGTGGCAACAAGCAGGACATCGCATGGCGCCTCGCCACGCCGGATCGGCTGGGCTGCGCCGGTATCGACAAAATCGGCTTGGGGGCGCTGATCGGTCTCTCCTCGGATTGGCGCGCCGACAGCTACTTTGTCGCCGAGCATCTGAGCTGGCTTGAGCGCCACCACTGGCAGAGCCGCTACTCGCTCTCCTTTCCGCGCCTGCGCCCCTGCACCGGCGCTCTGGAGCCTGCCGTGGTCATGTCGGATCGCCAGCTGGCCCAACTTATCTGCGCCTGGCGCCTCTTCTCGCCCACGCTGGATTTGTCCCTCTCCACCCGTGAGTCGGCCACCTTTCGCAACGGCGCGGTGCGTCTTGGCATCACCCAGATGTCGGCCGAGTCGCGCACCCAGCCGGGTGGCTATGCCGAGGGGGATAAAGAGGAGCTGGAGCAGTTCGCCATCCACGACGACCGCCCGGTGGGTGCAGTGGCCGCCGCCGTGCGGCAGGCGGGGCTGCAGCCGGTGTTCAAGGACTGGGAACCCTTCTTGGGCCGATAGGGGCGGCCACGCCCCCCCTTTGCCGGTGGCATCCCGGCGTCCAGCCAGACTCCGTGCCTGTGGCGAGCAGGCACGGCTGCGCCGAGTAATCGTAGGGTCGATTAGCCGGTAGGCGTAATCGTCCGCTCCGTGTGATGGGGGAATGGCACGGCCTTGTCGTGCAGGACGCGAGGCCGCTGGCCTCGAAGGTCTTCTCCCCCGTTTATTCGCCCGACTTCGTCGGGTGCCTTCGTCTCACTCGCTTGTCCGACGGCACGCGCCGACGTGCCTTTGGCCTTCGCCATCCATGGCTTCGGCCAAAGTCCGTTTCGAACATCCCTGTTCTCGCAGCCTGGACAAGTGAGCTTGCCTCAGTGAATAAGATGGGGTTAATGAAAACTCCTATCTCATCGGGAGTCTAAAGCGGCAATAGTCCCAGCTTTTACTTGAGCTCAATCACACTTGCATTGATTTTAAATGGCGACAAGATATATCAAAGATATTACCACTGGACTGAAGTTGATTTTTTGTACAAAAAGAGTAGCTTTTTTGTGTGTTTCTATGGATGGACTCATAACATGAACTTAATTGATTTTGGTCAGTTGATTAAAATTTATCGTGAACACAGTAATATCTCACAAGAAAAACTATCTGAAGTGATTGGTGGTGATATTAACCGCTCTGTTATAGCGCATCTGGAACAAGGGGTTAGATTACCTAAGCCTGAACAGATTAAATCAATATGTTCCGAATTAGATATCCCCAAACCAATGTGGTGTCATTTTGCCGATGTTACATCACAAAGTAGATTAGATTTTGAAGGGATCTTGAAAGAGCTTGTAGGTGAGACTCTAGAGGTCGGTAATCACGATGCTCAGTCAATAATGGCTCTGGATGAACTGATAAAGTCCTTGTTTAGTAACATCCCAAGTCACCAGCAAAAACATGATATATTTAATAGCGTTTTGGTTTTCTATAATAAAGGGCCTATATCTATATCATTTTTTGAAAAATACTTCAAACGTTCAGCTTTTAGTGACATGGACTCATTTCAAAGAGCAGTAGAAGCATATCAAATAGATGCAATAAGGATTTATCCTACATTTGAGGATGCATTTATGTCTATGTCATCCTCAGAGGATATTTCTAGTATTCTTGCTCAAATCACAAAAAAAGACACTGCAGCCTATGGAGATAGAACGGAATGGTGCTGTATTAATCACATAGAAGATAAGCTGCTTCCTGACTTGGGTTATATATCAGCTAAGCAGGTTCGACAAGAAGTCACAGAGCGAAAATGGCTTATTGAACAGCTTGAGGTGTTGTCAAATAAGGACGAGAAATATCTAAAGGGATTAACTATAAAGAAGAAAAATAAAATTGACGCTTATTTGAGAAAATTTGATTCTATATTTTCGCATGGCATTAACTCGTCATTGTTTGTGTTTGATAGAGACGAACTATCTAGAGAGGCCGCTAGATTGGCTCCTTTACAGGAAGATGGGCGTTTAACTCAGATGGAGAAAACTCAGAAGGTTGCATTACAGAATCTATCTAATTATCTTGCTGCAGACTATATGGATGTATATATAGCAACATCGATGCGTTCGGATGCTGATTACATATCAGTTAACAGCTTTGTAAAGTCTCTTTTTGATACCCCTAGTATTAGAGAGCTAAAGCTGAGATATTTTAATCCCACGCAGTCTTGGATAGATGACCGAGTGGCCAAGGGGCTGGTTGAGGCTCTGATGTTGAAGCGTGCTTCGATGACCATATATATGGCACAGAAATCAGATACCTTTGGTAAGGATTCGGAGGCATCCGTTGCTCTTGGGCAGGGAAAGCCGGTAATAGTATATGTGCCTAAGCTGGTTATTGATGGAAAAGAAAAAATTGATGTTGAAGATTATTTCAAGAGTTCTAGGGCAAGCCTCGCCGATCTTTATAACTCCTTGCCTGCAGAGGAAAATGGGGAAGAGGATGAAATAAATGACACAATTGATGATGAAGCACTTATATCAACCATTTTGAACAGTAAAATTAACTCAGCAGATGATGCTTCGATCTGTGATGCGGTTCGTAGCATATGGGCTGATTTCGATCTTTATAATGAAGTACATAGAGTGCCTGATGATTTAAAAGAAAAATATAGGGAGTGGTTAGACTCTGTAATTGGTGATGGGAATATTAAAACCATAGATGTGAGCATTAGAGAATATCTAGTTAAAGTCTTGATTGCCACATCCATAAACTTTGAAAAAAGAGCGAAGGTTTTTAGAGAGGTCCATCCATTGGCATTACAAGTAATATTATCCTCTGGTGTATTAAATGGCATCCTTGTCACGAGAACTGTCGCTCAGTGTGCAAAAATTGTTGAGTGTATTGTAAAAAATGAGTTTTCTCTTGTGATGAATCGTGATGAGGATAACTATCGAGTTATAGAGTCTAACACGGGTTCAACAATAAGAGTGATATCAAGACATGCCCTGCTGAGGAATGCATTTCAATCATATTACAAGGGTTGTTGAGTGTAGTTTTGAGCAGGCATTATGGCCTGCTCTTTTATTTCAATGACATCTAGAGTGCTCGTAGTTAATTAAATTTAATTTGTGAGATATAAAATAAATAATTTTTATCAGCTTTACCGCGTAATATTGCCAAGTTGTTTGAGGTAATTTGTCAGTGAGAAAGGCTGAGCAAATTCCTTCATCCCGGCTAATCTATCCAGCTCTGCTTGGCCGACTTGCTGCAACTGAGCTTGCCGGGCGGGAGTGAGCGTGGTGGTTCTCGCCTTGATCAGGGTGTCGAGAAAACTGCGGTTTCCCTCTACCGCCTGATGGAACGCCTTGAGCGCCAGCGCATCGACTTCTGCTGCGGTGCAGCGCTCCATGCTTTTCTCATGCAGATAGATCAGCACGGTCGCCTGCTGTGCTTTCTCCAGTGACCAAAAGGGGTCGCTTTTCGCGGGTAGTGTGGCGCTGTGTTGTGACTTGATCGCTTCGCACCGCTCAAATGCCGGATCCAGATCGTGTAGTGACAGGGCAAAGGCGCTGGAGCTGGTTGCAAGCAGCGCAAAGAGCAAGGCAAGGCGCAGCTCCTGCTACCCGGCGCCTTGTCTATTGCAGGGCTGTTGCGGCTGATCATCGGCTTATGACTGCTTTTTCAGGAAGTAACTGATATGCCCCGGCGGCATATCGGGCAGCTGGCCAAAGACTTCGTAACCCTGCTTCTGATAGAAGGGGAGGGCCTGAAAACTGGTGGTTTCCAGATGGTAGTTGCTGATGCCTTTGCTTTGGGCGTACTGCTCCATGGCGCCGAGCAGGCGGCCGCCCCAGCCATCGCGGCGGATACTTTCATCGATCCAGAGCCAGTCGACATGCAGCCAGCCCCACTTGATGTCGGCGATGATGCCGCCGTGTACCTTGCCCTCTTCATCCTTGATAAAGCTGGCGATCCGCTCGCGCAGATGGGTACCGGCGTGTTCCTTGTTGTAGCCCGAGAGACCAATGCGCAGGGCTTCGATCTCATCGTCCTGAGGCGGTTGGGGTGGGGTGAGTTGCATAGTGCTTCCTGCTTGAGTGTGATGATCTCTGTCGGGTTGCGACGTGTTGTGCGCCGGGCTTACCGCTGCGTTACTGTTGATGTTTTACCGACACTACCCTAACGGAATCGGGTGGAGCCGTGCCAGCTTTTTCGTGGGCCCAGGTTCGCCAGTCTCTGTCGCCCTGTGGTGGTGGGCGTATCGACCCCGCCGGGGTTTGTCCCTAGCATAAGGAGGATGCGGGGCAGGGGCTCCGCCATGCGGGCATGTGTTGATGCCCGTTTACGGATTTCTGGCGGAGAGAAAAGATGAAGCTGCGTTCCTTGTTGATGGTGGGGGCCCTGCTGCTGGGCGGTTGTGCGGTCAATCCCTACGGTGGTACTCAGGCTCCTGTCAGTGAACCCGATCAGCCAGTGAGCCAGCCGGACAAGCCGGTGACCAAACCGGATAGCGGGGACGTTCAGCCCAAGCCGGTGGCGCCGACAGGACTGGCGCAGGCCATGGCCGATCTCTTTGTGCAGGCCCCCGAGGTGCGGGAACTGGCGCAAACCGGTCAGCCGGTGCTGCTGCTCACCCCGCCCCAGAACGGCACCGGCGAGCCGGTGGACACCCGCGCCATGGCGGCGGCCATGAGCAAGCGCATCCAGAGCAAGAGCGGTTTTCACTTTGTCGACCAAGGGCAGGTGGCAGCCATCACCGGCCAGCTGGAGTATCAGCAGGGCAGGATGAACCCGGCCTCCCTGGTGCGGCTTGGCCGTCAGACCGGCGCCGGCTACATGCTCTACGGGGATCTGGTGACAGAGGGGAGCCGTTATCGGTTGTCGATGACCCTGATGGAGCTGCGCAGCGGCGAGCTGATCTGGAGCGGTAGTCGCTCCGCCAGCCACTGAGCGGTCTGCGACCAATCAAAAAGAGGGTTGAGTGCCTGTACGCTCAACCCTCTTCTCATTTCTGGCCCTATGCCTGATGGGGCTTGTCTCTAGCGGATTGCCGCTTCCAGCGCGGCTATCTCGCCGCCGCTGATGAGCGGCAGGTTGCGGCTGATCTGCTCCACCGGCCAGTCCCACCAGGCGATGGCGTTGAGACGGGCGATGGTGTCGTCGTCGAAGCGGTAGCGGATCACTTTGGCCGGGTTGCCGCCGACCACGGCGTAGGCGGGCACGTCACCGGTGACCACGGAGCGGGCGGCGATAATGGCGCCGTTGCCGACCTTTACCCCCGGCATGATCAGAGCCTCATAGCCAATCCAGACATCGTTGCCGATGACGGTATCCCCCTTGTAGGGGAGGCTGCCCGGGGCGGGGGCGGCGCTCTCCCAACCGTTGCCGAAGATAAAGAAGGGGTAGGTGGAGAAGCCGGAGGTCTGGTGGTTGGCGCCGTTCATGATGAACTTCACCCCGCGGGCGATGGCGCAGAACTTGCCGATGATGAGCTTGTCGCCGATGAAGGGGAAGTGGTAGAGGACGTTGCGCTCGAAGCCCGCCGAATCCTCCGGGTCGTCGTAATAGGTGTAGTCACCCACCTCGATATTGGGCCCCTTGATGGTGTTCTTGATAAAGCACACCTGGGGGAAGCCATCCATGGGGTGGGGATTGGCGGGATCGGGTCCGTGCATCCGGGCTCCTAGGGTTGGCCGGGCTAGAGCGCCGGGAAGTAGCAGGCGCTCATGTCGATAGGGTGATCGGGGCAGCCTGGCAGATAGAATTGCCAGCCCGCATCGGAGAAGGCGCGCAGTTCAGTTTCGACAAACTTGATGGCGAGGCTCAGGGCCTGCAGGCTGTCGATGCCGTAGATAAAGGTTTTGTCGCTCAGCCCCGCCAGCTTCACCTTGCAGCGCCAGTCACCGCTGGCGGACTTGGGATCCGGCTCGGGGGCCTTGATGGCGATCTTGAGGGTGAGCTGTTCCCCTTCGGTACTGATAGCGTCGAAGCGGGCGGTAACGATGGCGTTTTTCATCTGGCGATTCCTTTTCCGTGGTACAGCCCCTGCGGTTGCGGGGGGGCTGGCGTTCCTGATGGCTGATGAGGTGAAAACTGGACTCGTGACGGCCAGCGTAAATGAACTTGTGAGTTGAAACAATGAGATATCATTGAGCGAGGGAGGGGCCATCCGCCACTGCGAACGGTCGCAAGTCAGAGCGGCGGTGGGCGCAGGCAATCCTTGCTGGCCGAGACGTCTGCATGCTGCTAGATGTAAAGGATTGTTGGCTATGACGGCAGATTTTTCTCCGTTGCCGATGAGGGCGAGTGAGTCCTTTTAAGGCAGAATATCTCCCCCCTGTTTGACCCTAACGTACAGGAGTCTCCGTGGCGCTTTCGGTAACCCAGCTTTATGAAGTGATGGCCCAACTGCCAGATCCCATCTTCATCCTCAGTGAAGATGGTTATTACGTGGAATATATCGGCGGCATGGAGCAGCAATCCTATCACGATGGCAATCCGCTGGCGGGCAAGCAACTGGCCGATGTGCTGCCACCCGAGATGGCCATGTGGGTCAAGGCACAGGTTGCCGAGTCACTGGCGAGCGGTCAGGTGCGGGTGGTGGAGTATGAGCTATCAGCAGCCGAGGTGGGGGGGATCAATGCCGCCGTCGGGCCGCAGGGGGTACAACGCTTCGAGGGCAAGATTGCCCCGCTGCCCTCCCTCTATGACGGCAAGCGGGCGGTGGCCTGGGTGACTCGCAATATTACCCGCCAGTACGAGTTGCAGCAGCGACTGCAGCGCCAGAGCGAGACCGATCAGCTGACCGGTCTCTACAACCGCCGCTTCTTCTTCGAGCACTGCCAGCCGCTGCGGACAGGGGAGGCGCCCTGTGGCCTTATCATGCTCGACATCGATCACTTCAAGCAGATCAACGATCACTACGGCCATCAGCAGGGAGATCGGGCCTTGCAGCGATTCAGTGGCTGCATCGATGCCCTGTTGCGGGCGGACGATCTCTTTGTGCGCAGCGGCGGCGAGGAGTTTCTTATCCTGTTGCCACGGATCGATGAGGCCGGTTTGCTGCAGATGGCGGAGCAGATCCGTGCCGCTGTCGAAGCATTGCCTGCCGATCCGGTCGCCATCACGGTCAGTCTGGGCACAACCCTGGTGCAGCCGGAGGAGGAGATCAATCAGGCGCTGGCCCGGGCCGACGAGTGGCTCTATCAGGCCAAGCGGGCAGGGCGCAACCGGGTGGCACACTGCCCGGCACGCTGAGCTGATTGGTCCTGTTATCGGCAGACATCACCTTTCCTTTTGCCATAAATAAATTGGCTGACATCACTGTCAATTAGTCGAAAAGTTGGCCGAATTATTTCACTCATATTCCACAGGTTAAGGTGTTAATATTATCGGCCTGATCGCTGGTCTTATTTGTGTTGTTGGGCAACAGCATGAGGTTTTATCGGTATGTTATCAAAAGGGTTTGGATCTGGTTCTGGATGACGAATGTGACACATTTCATTGTCTTTTGAAACAATCCGATTCAAACGGTCATGAATTATTAACCTTGACCAGGTTGGCGATTTCAACGATGGTAGCGTGGCAGCTCCGTTTCTCTGCAGTGGCCCTGTTGGCCACTGGCGGCGTTGTTTTTTCATGTGCAGGGCGATCTGCCATGACATATCGCCAGCCTGTTATTCGGGCCAATAAAAATAATGATGACAGACTAATAAGGTATATATTGCAATGAGTGTTTCTATTGCTGAAAAGAGTAACTCTGTTTCAAAATTGAAATGGGAGAAAAGCGATTCGGTATGGACCATGGGCCTATATGCCACTGCTGTCGGTGCCGGTACGTTATTTCTTCCTATTACTGTCGGCAGTAATTCCCCGGTTATTTTGCTGTTTATTTTATTGCTGGCTTTTCCGCTCTCTTATTATTCCCACCGGGCATTGAGCCGCTTTGTGCTCTCCAGCTCCCATAAGGAAGGGGATATCACCCATGTGGTGGAGGAGCACTTCGGTGCCAGGGCGGGCAAGCTGCTGATGCTGGTCTATCTGATGGCCTTCTACCCCATCATTCTGGTCTACAGCATCTCCATCACCAATGCGATCCAGAGCTTCGTGGTACATCAGCTGGGGGATGCCGAGCTTCCCCGCGGCTTGCTGGTGCTGGGGGTGATGCTGGGCCTGCATCTGGTGCTGCTGGCCGGCAAACAGATCGTGGTGTCGGCCATCAGCGTGCTGGCGCTGCCCATGGTCGCCTTTCTGATTGGCCTCTCCATCTATCTGCTGCCCCAGTGGAGCCTCTCCTATTTCACAGAGAGTCAGGCAGTGGAGTGGCGTGACCCGGCGTTCTGGAAATCCCTCTGGCTGATCGTGCCGGTGATGGTGTTCTCCTTCAGTCATGCGCCCATTATCTCCTCCTTCAGCGCGGCGCAGAAAAAGCGCTGTCAGGAGAGTGCCGACCTGCGTGCCAAGCGGATCATCAAGTGCAGCAGCATGCTGATTTGCGGCAGCGTGCTCTTCTTCGTGGTGAGCTGCGTGATGAGCCTGAGTCAGGCCGAGATGGCGCTGGCCCGCACCGACAATATCTCCGTGCTGTCGGCGCTGGCGAACAAGTTTTCCAATCCGCTGATCGCCTATGTGGGGCCGCTTATCGCCATTCTGGCCATGTCCAAATCCTTCCTCGGCACCTCCATGGGGGTTAGCGAGGGGACGGTGAGCATGGTGAGCGGTGCCTGTCAGGGGCTGGAGCTCTCTCTCAAGGAGTCGACCATCGCCCGGGTGTCGTCGGTGATCCTGTTTATGGTGACCGCCCTCATCACCTATCTGAACCCCAATGTGCTCGACATCATCGAGCGCGTCAGTGGCCCGCTGATCGCGGTGATCCTGTTTCTGCTGCCGGCCTGCTCCATCTATCGCTTACCCGCACTCAAGCGTTATCGCGGGCCGAGTACCCTTTTTGTGTTGGTGATGGGGCTGCTTGCCATCTCGGCCCTTATCTACGATCTGCTTTGACCGGGCAGTATCCCGCACAAATCCAAAAGGGCGACCATCTGGTCGCCCTTTTTCTGTGCATCGGGGTTAGCCGAGCAGGCCGGTGGCGCTCTGGCCCGCCATCAGCAAGCCGATGGCCAGCACGCTGAACCAGACCAGGGTCGCACTTACCAGCAGATAGCCGCTGGCAACGAACAGACCGTCCCGCTGCAACATGCCGGTGCAGAGCAACAGGATGGCCCAAGCAGGCATGGCATTGGTGAAGGGGATGGCGCCCAGGGGTAGCATCAGCAGCAGGGCGGCCAGCATGATCAGCAGACCGTTGCAGCGGTTGACCGTGCTGCTGCCGGTCAGCACCAGCAGGCGCGGGCGGATAACGCGATCGACACGGGCCAGCAGATCCGCACCCTTGTGCAGGGTCGGCTTGAGCTGGTCGGCGGCGAAGCGGCGTTCCATCAGGATGGCGGGCAGCCAGGGCACCCGGTTGAGGGTGATGCCGATGCCGATAAAGAGGATCAGCAGACCAAACGGGGTGCTGACCCCGGGAATGGAGACCGGTAGCAGGAAGGGGACGGTGAGCAGCACGCAAAACAGCAGCATGCCCTGCTCGCCCACCAGCTCCAGCATCTGGCGCAGGCTGATATGGCTCTCGTCGATGGCATGCGCGGTGGCCCGCAGGGTATCCGCGAGGGTTGTTTTGGGGTCGTTGAGTTGCGCGGCAACCATTCCCTGATGTCCTTCTGAGTGGTGATAACGGGCTCCGATGACCCGATTTGGCGCCAGCATACGTGGCAGAGGTTAACCGTCGATGAATGGTGGCGGGGAGTACGGCAAGGCCACAATGGTACTGCTTTGCCGCGCCATCGATGAGTGTGATCCCCCCCATGAAAGTGAACCGGTACAGCTGCCATTTAGGATGAGCGCAGGATGCCTCTGGTATGCTTTCTGCACAATCACACAGGGAGCAGGGGATGATGAAGAGAGCCGGGATAGCGATGATGGGGTTGTTGCTGCCACTCGGGCAGGTCTGGAGTAGTGAGGCAGCAACCACATCCGGTTGGCAGGTGACGCCGTTTTTCGGCTACAGCTCAGCCATCGACTTCGAGAAGAGTGACGAGGTGGTGCAGCCGGTCTCGCGCTCGGCCTCGCTCGATTCACTGCAGGGGCAGGGCTCCGGCAGTTGGGGTCTCTTTATCAGCAAGGAGGTGGATGATCCGGGCATGATCGAGCTGCTCTACAGCCATCAGTCCACCACCCTCTCTCCCGACCAGCCGGATCGCCTGACGGTGGACATCCTGCACTTTGCCGGTGCTCTGACCCTCTCTGACAACCTGATGGCGCCCTATATCGGCGCCGGGATCGGGGTGACCCGCTTTGCCGCTTACGACAGCGAGGTGACCCCTTCCATGTCGCTGGCGCTCGGGGTGCAACCGCGCCTCGCCGAGCATCTGGCGCTGCGGGCCGAGGTGCGCGGTTATGGCTCGCTGATTAACGACAACAACCAGTTTCTCTGCAACCCGGAGCAGTGCGTGTTCAAGGTACGCGGGGAGCTGGTGACCCAGTGGCAGGCCAATATCGGTCTTACCTTCCGCTTTTAGGTGGGGGGATTTCCCCCCATAAAACAGGGGCCCCTGGGCCCCTGTTTCAGCAGCAATGTTTCGCCGTGATCGCCAATCAACCTGCAGATCTTCATACCTCCTTGTTAATCGGCATCGCCCATACCGCGCAGTTTCTGCCCGCCTCCTTGGCGCCATAAAGCGCCTGATCCACCCGTTTGAACAGCGAGACTGCCGGCTCCTTGGGCTCGCGGATCCCCACTCCCAGGCTGACCGTCATGGTATGGGCCGGGTCGGGTGCTATGGTGCGGGTCGCAGTGAGCAGGGTGTTGGCCAGTTGCTGCAGCTCGGCTTCGTGGGCGACGGGCAGCAGCAGGGCAAACTCTTCACCCCCGACACGGGCCGCCAGCGCACCGGGTGGGCAGTGCTGTTGCAACAGCTCGCCAAACTGCTGCAACACACGATCCCCGATATCGTGGCCGTAGTTGTCATTGATCCGCTTGAAGTGATCGAGATCCAGCAGGATGAGGGCGTGGCAAATCCCTTGTTCCAGAAACAGCTGCTGATGAAAGTAGCGCCGGTTTGGCAGCCGGGTCAGATCGTCGAACAGCGCCTGCTGTCTGAGCTGGGTATTGATGTGGAAGAGGTGGTGCATGGTGCTCAGGATGCCGATGCTGCTGAGCAGGATGCCGCTGGAGCGCAGCAGATCCTCGGCATAGATGGCGAGCCAGAGTGGCTGCGCCACCAGCTCATCCATGATGTCGGCGGTGGCCCCCATGATCCACAGCATCAGACCGCAGGAGAGCATGCGGTAGGTGTGGGTGGGCAGGTGGGCGCACTGCACCACCCAGAACAGGAACAGCATGGTGAGCCAGTTGATCACCTCGAAGCCAAAGCTGACGGCGTAAAAGCGCTCGTAGGGGAAGTGGGGCAGCAGCAACAGATGAAGGGTCATGATGGCCAGCATCAATCCCCCCAGCAACAAGATGTGGGAACGATGCTCCCGATCGAGCTGATGGTAGTGGGAGAGGCTGATATCGAGACGATCAAACTGCATGGTGTTCCTCGGATTGGGCCCGCCATCACGTTGCAAACAAGGCGCTGCGTAATGGTATGCCGTAGTCGGATAACAGAAACGGCTGGTCTGCCAGTGTAAACGAGTTGGCCCGCAGCGCGCGATATCGAGGGCTTCAGCTTGTGGGCTGGTTCAGGATTTGCGCATTTGTGGTGCGCCGGCCATGCCCTGCCCTGTCACAGGGCGGTTCAGTACCGGTTAGCGCAGAGCGTGCGCCATTTTGGTGCGTTAACGATGGCTGAGATAGTTAATTTAATGATTTTTAAGGATTTAAAATTATGGCCCACTTTATGCTTTTTACATGTCAGACGGTCTCTTGCGCTCATCGGCGGCAGACGCAGTGATGAGGAAGTGGCAAGATACATCCCCGTGCCGGGCGCGGGTGTGATTCTGGCGGGTTGCAGCAACACCTTGCGGTTCGCCACAGATTCAATCAGGGAAACGGAGCCGGTCTTGTACCGGTACGACAGGGAAGGAGAGTGCTCTATGGTCAAAAAATGGATGATGGCGGGTCTGACGATGTTGCCTGCCTTGCTGGTTACCCCAAGTTGGGCCGAAGAGGTCGCTCAGGTACAGGCGGCGGTGGCACCGGTTGCCGCCATGACAATCAACAAGGGTGACAACACCTGGATGCTGCTCTCGGCGGCCCTGGTGATCCTGATGTCGATCCCCGGTCTGGCCCTCTTCTACGGTGGTCTGGTGCGGGCCAAGAATATGCTGAGCGTGCTGATGCAGGTCTTTACCCTGTTCTGCCTTATCTGCGTGCTCTGGGTAATTTACGGTTATTCACTGGCCTTTACCGAGGGGGGCAATTTCTACGGCTCCTTCAGCAAGGTGCTGCTCAAGGGGGTGACCCCTGACTCCATCGCCGCCACCTTCAGCAAGGGTGTCGGGATCAGCGAGCTGATCTATGTGGTGTTCCAGGGGGCCTTTGCCGCCATCACCTGCGGCCTTATCGTGGGGGCGTTTGCCGAGCGCATCAAGTTTGCCGCCGTGCTGCTCTTCTCGGTGATCTGGTTCACCTTCGCCTATATCCCGCTGGCTCATATGGTGTGGTATTGGGCGGGTCCGGATGCCTATACCAGCGCCGAAGCCGCAGCAACCGCGACCGCAACTGCCGGGTATCTGTTCCAGCATGGTGCGCTGGACTTTGCTGGCGGCACCGTGGTGCACATCAACGCCGCCGTGGCGGGTCTGGTGGGGGCCTATCTGGTGGGCAAGCGTCTGGGCTACGGTCGTGATCCCATGACCCCCCACAGCCTGACCATGACCATGATCGGCGCCTCCCTGCTCTGGTTCGGCTGGTTCGGTTTCAACGCGGGCTCCGCGCTGGAAGCCAACGGGGTGGCTGCGCTCGCCTTTATCAACACCTGGGTGGCACCGGCTGCGGCAGCTCTGTCATGGACGTTGGCCGAGTGGGTGATGAAGGGGCGTCCCTCCCTGCTGGGTGCGGCGTCCGGAGCGGTGTCCGGTCTGGTGATGATCACCCCGGCGGCCGGGTTTGTCGGTGTCGGTGGCGCGCTGGTGATGGGTCTTGTCAGTGGTGTGGCCGGTCTGTGGGGCGTCCACGGTCTCAAGCGTCTGCTGGGGGCCGATGACAGCCTGGATGTCTTCGGTCTGCACGGGGTGTGCGGCATTCTCGGCGCCCTGCTGACCGGCGTCTTTGCCAGCCCGGATCTGGGCGGCACCGGGGTGTGGGACTATGTCACCAATCAGGTTGCCGATGGCTACTCCATTCTGACTCAGGTGAAGATCCAGGCCATCGGGGTCGGTGTCACCCTGTTCTGGTCCGGTGCCGTGGCGGCGATTGCCTTCAAGGCGGTCGACATGCTGGTGGGTCTGCGGGTGAACGGCGATGCCGAGCGGGAAGGGCTGGATGTGACCACGCACGGCGAGAAGGCTTACAGCATGTAATCCCGAATGCCAGACAACAAAAAACCGCCGGAACCGGCGGTTTTTTTATGACTCTAAAGCTGCAAAGCCTGAGTTCACACGCTTAGTTCACGACGGCCACGTTGATGCTGCCATTGCCCTGGGTCATGCGCACGCGAGCACCCGGGGTGAAGGTGGGGCTGGCTTTCTGCACGACCACGATGGCTTCGCCGTTCTCTTTCTTGATCTCCAGCTCGACGCCGTCGACCTGGTTGAGTTTGTCGCCAGCGGCCTTGCCGGCTGCCGCGCCGGCAATGGCACCACCTGCTGTGGCGATATCACGGCCGGTGCCGCCGCCTATGGTGCTGCCCAGCAGGCCGCCGACCACGGCGCCGCCAATAGTGCCGAGCAGGGAGTTTTCATCAGCCTGGATCTTCACCGGGCGGGTGGAGATGATGGTGCCATAGCTTACGGTTTGTACCTGTTTGGCACGGTCTTTGGTGTAGACATCGCCAGAGTAGACATCGCTGTTGGCGCAACCGGTGACGGTAGTGGCGGCCAGCAGGGCAATAAGGGTCATACGTTTCAACATGATGGGCCTCCAAGGCTGAATAGAATTCAAACAATCAGTTTGATGAATTGAACTTTACTCCAAGCAAGCGGGACATGAAATCGGCAAAATGTAACCAATTATGCGTTCTGTAACCGGTTTTATCCTTGAATCGCAGCTGTACCGGAGAGGGTTTTAACCAGCACAAGCCGATCCTCGCCGGGGCCGAAGTAGTCGGCGACCTCTTCAACCAGTTGATAGCCAAGACGGTAGTAGAGGCGCTGGGCCGGATTGGCCGGATCGACCGTGAGCCGCAGTTCGCTTATCTGCAGCGCCTGCTGGTTGGCCTCCATCTGGCGCATCATCCGCTCCGCGAGGCCGAAACCGCGCGCCTCGGGCAGCACCGCCAGCGAGAGCACCCAGCCTTGCGACCGCTCCTGACCAAAGCCACCCAGCACATAACCCACCAGTTGCCCCTCGTATTCGGCCACCAGCAACAACTCGGGCCACAAATCCATCGCCTGACGGAAGAAGAAGGCGGGATAGACATCTTCGCCAAACACCTTGGCATCGATCTGCCAGATGGCGTGCATGTCATTGTGGGTGGCGGTGCGTAGCAGGGGCGGGTTGTGGTGCATCAGGACTCCATCGGCAGAAAACGGATCGGCAATGCCGCTGACCTTGGGGCCAACGGCAGAAAAGGAGTCATAGGGTAGTGGTCATCCCCTGCCGGATGCAAGGGATTGGCGGTTATGGCGGCAGCGGTCTGCTGTGGGGCAGTTTGGGAGCCTTGCGCAAGCCGTCGAGCAGGTGGCGAAGGGTGAGCCAGGGGTGGCGCAGCAACATGCGCGGGCCGCTCCACTTCATCACCTGCTGGATCTGTTTGCGCATCGCCGGGGCGTAGCAGTGGATATTGCAGTTGGCGCAGGTGGGTTTGTGGCCGTGGCCATAACGGCAGCGACGCAGGCGCTGATGGGCGAAATCCCGCAACTGGCGACAGTGGCGGCAATGGGGATCCTGATGATGGTGCTGGCAGTAGAGGCGGATCATGGCGCTGACCGTCTGCTGCTCGCGCATGAGTCTGGGATGGTCACTCGCCTTTTTGCTGGCTGCGGCGTGTGAGCCCCGGGCTGGGCTGGCATGATGACTTTTCATGCTCGCCATTCTCCTGACCTGCTCGCTTTGGGTGTTGATACAGGTCAAAAGGGGGGGATAAAAAACAGGGCCCGCAGGCCCTGTGTCATCAGATGAGGCTGGTTGCCTGCTCCAGCCAGGCGAGATCCTCGCCTTCGAGCAGCGGGCTCAGGCGGCGGAACACCTCAACGTGGTATTCGTTGATCCAGCGGAATTCGGCCGGACTCAGCAGGCTGCGGTCGATCAGGCGGGTATCGAACGGCACGTAGGTCAGACGCTCGAAGCCCAGCATCGGCAGCTCGCCAACCTGTTCCAGCTCGGTCACCACTACCAGGTTTTCGCAGCGGATGCCGAAGCCATCTTCACGGTAGTAGCCCGGCTCGTTGGAGAGCACCATGCCCGGTTGCAGGGCAACCATGCTCCCTTTCGGCGCAATGCGCTGGGGCCCTTCGTGGACGCTCAGGAAGTGGCCGACGCCGTGGCCGGTGCCGTGGTCGTAGTTGTAACCGGCTTGCCACAGCGGCATGCGGGCCAGCACGTCGAGCTGGATCCCGGCAGTGCCGCGGGGGAAGCGGGCCTGATCCAGCGCGATATGGCCCTGCAATACGCGGGTAAACATCGCTTTCTGCTCGTCGGTCACCTCACCCACCTTGATGGTGCGGGTGATGTCGGTGGTGCCATCCATATACTGGGCGCCGGAGTCCAGCAGATAGAGGCTGTCCTGACCAAACGCACGGGGGGTGCCATTGGTGTGGTGGTAGTGGCACATGGCGGCGTTGGGGCCGAGCGCGGAGATGGTATCGAAGCTCGGCTCGACGTAGTGCTCCTGCTCGCGGCGGAACGCTTCCACCTGATCGGCCAGGGTGCCTTCATCCACTCCCTCGACCTCGCCGGAGGCGACCAGCCGATCCAGCCAGGCGAGGAAGCGGGTCATGGCCACACCATCACGCAGGTGAGCGGCACGCATACCGGTCAGCTCGATTTCGTTCTTGCACGCTTTCGGCAGCATGGTGGGGTCTTGGCCAGCCACCAGAATGGCACCCGCCTCCTCCATGACGAGCTGGGTCCAGGCGTTGGCGCTGTCCGGATCGGCCAGCACCTTTTGCTGATCTTCACCGATGCGCTGCAGCACATCTTCCAGCTTGTCGACCGGATAGACGGAGACATCCTGACCCACGTGTTGACTGAAGGCGAAGCAGTCGATCTTGTCGGTATCGACGAAGAAATCCATGCTGGTGTTGGCGTAGAGCACCGCAAAACCCAGCACCACCGGCAACCGGTCGATGTCGCGGCCGCGCAGGTTGAGTAGCCAGTTGATGGGCTCGGCCTGGGTCAGCAGCACCGCATCCAACCCGCGCTTGCGCAGGTCGGCCGCCAGCTGTTCACGTTTGGACTGGCTGGACTGGCCCGCCAACTCCTCGCTGTAGAGGATGACCGGGCTCTTGGTCGGCTCCGGGCGATCGCTCCAGTTCAGGTCGATGGGGTTCTGCTCGACGCGGATCAGCTCGATACCGCGGTCGGCCAGCACGGCCTTGGCATTCTTGTACCAGGTCAGGCTGTGCAGGCGGGCATCAAAGCCAACCCGGGAGCCTGACGGCAGCTGCTCTGCCAGCCACTGCACATGGGGATTTTCAATGAGGTGGAGGAATTCGAACAGTTCGGCGGGAGTTTGCATCCGCGCCTGCACCGTATAGCGACCATCGACAAAGAGGGCTGCTCGCTGGGCCATGATGATGGCGACGCCGGCAGAGCCGTTGAAACCGGTGATCCAGTCAAGCCGCTCGGCATAGGCGGGGATGTACTCGCCGAGGTGCTCATCATCGTGGGGGACGATAAATGCGTCCAACTCCTGCATGGCCAGCTCGGCCCTGACTTGGGCGACGCGGGTTTCAATTATCTCGAAATTATTCATGTCGTTAGTGCCAGATGGTTGCTATATGAGTGTTCAGTTTTTATGGCCGCTGGCCAGGATCCGCTTGATCGACTGACCTGCCGCTTCGATATGCTGCCTGAGCAGCACCACCGCCTCGTGCTTGCGCCGGGCGCGGCACAGTTCCAGCAATTGGGCGTGTTCACGCTCCGCCTTGTCCACGCCGTCGCTGGCAAACAGCAGCTCGAAGCGGACATAGCGGTCACAGCTCAGATTGATCTGGGCGATCAGTTCAAGTGCCTGGGGGCGACCGGCTGCCTGATAGAGGGTGGCGTGAAAGCTGTGGTTCAACTCGGCCCAATGTTCGATCTGGGTGCCTGACTCCAGGGCGTGATCAAACTGGGCGAGGATCGCCTCCGCTTGCGCGAAGGTGGCTTCCGTCATCTTGTCGACGGCGTGAAACAGGGTATCGGCTTCCAGCAGCGCTCGCAAATAAAAGAGCTCTTCAATGGCCGAGGCGTCCAGCATGGTGACCACGGCGCCGCGATGGGCTTCGAACTTCACCAGCCCCTGCGCCTCCAGCTGCATCAGGGCTTCCCGCACCGGAATGCGGCTCACCGCCAGCTCTTTGGCAATGGCGTCCTGACGCAAGGGGGCGCCGGCGGGGAACTCCCCACGGAGGATCCGGCCACGGAGGTTTTCCATCACCATCTGGGTTCGGGTCTTGTAGGGTGGGGTCATGGTCGGGTCACGATTGGGCGTTACAAAATTGTATATTGTATAAAGTTTGGCTGAATCTACCCCGTCAGGGCTGGCAAGGCAAGGTTTAGGGGGCTGTTGCTGCGTGGTTGGCGGCGTTCGGGGCTCCACAAAAACAAAAATGCCGGTCAGCGTGGCTGACCGGCATGATGTCACTGATACGAAGCGAGCCTGTTACAGCTGCGGACCTGCAGCAACCAGACGCTTGCCCTCTTCATTGTCGGTGAAGCGCTCGAAGTTCTTGATGAAACGCCCTGCCAGATCGACGGCCTTGGCATCCCACTCGGCCTTGTTGGCGTAAGTGTTGCGCGGGTCGAGGATCGCCGGGTTCACATCGTGCAGCGCGGTCGGGATCTCCAGATTGAAGATCGGCAGCACCTTGGTCTCGGCCTTCTCGATGGAGCCATCCAGGATGGCGTCGATGATGGCGCGGGTATCCTTGATGGAGATGCGCTTGCCGGTGCCATTCCAGCCGGTGTTGACCAGATAGGCTTCTGCACCTGCCGCTTCCATCCGTTTCACCAGCTCCTGGCCGTACTTGGTCGGATGCAGGGAGAGGAAGGCTGCGCCGAAGCAGGAGGAGAAGGTCGGGGTCGGCTCTGTGATGCCGCGCTCGGTACCGGCCAGTTTGGCGGTGAAGCCAGACAGGAAGTGGTACTTGGTCTGCTCCTTGGTCAGCTTGGAGACCGGAGGCAGCACACCGAAGGCGTCGGCAGTCAGGAAGATCACCTTGGTGGCGTGACCTGCCTTGGAGACCGGCTTGACGATGTTGTCGATGTGATAGATGGGGTAGGAGACGCGGGTGTTCTCGGTCTTGGAGCCATCATCGAAGTCGATGGTGCCATCGGCAGCAACGGTCACGTTCTCCAGCAGCGCATCGCGGCGGATGGCGTGGTAGATATCCGGCTCGGCCTCTTCGGAGAGCTTGATGGTCTTGGCGTAGCAGCCACCTTCGAAGTTGAACACGCCGTGGTCATCCCAGCCGTGCTCGTCATCGCCGATCAGCTGACGCTTGGGATCGGTGGAGAGGGTGGTCTTGCCGGTGCCGGAGAGGCCGAAGAAGATGGCGACGTCGCCGTCCTGACCCACGTTGGCGGAGCAGTGCATGGAGGCAATGCCGCGCAGGGGCAGGAAGTAGTTCATCATGGAGAACATGCCCTTCTTCATCTCGCCACCGTACCAGGTGCCACCGATGAGCTGCATCTTCTCGGTCATGTTGAAGGCAACAAAGTTCTCGGAGTTGAGACCCTGCTCCTTCCAGTTCGGGTTGGTGCACTTGGCACCGTTCATCACCACGAAGTCAGGCTTGAAGGTTTTCAGCTCTTCATCGCTCGGACGGATGAACATGTTTTTCACGAAGTGTGCCTGCCAGGCCACCTCGGTGATGATGCGCACGGCCAGGCGGGTATCCGGGTTGGCACCGCAGAAACCGTCGACCACAAACAGGCGCTTGCCGGAGAGCTGTTTGGTGACCAGCCCTTTCAGATGTGACCACACTTCCGGGGTAATCGCTTTGTTATCGTTTTTACCCTGGTCAGACCACCACACAGTATCCTGGGTAGTGGCATCTTTGACGATATATTTATCTTTCGGAGAGCGGCCGGTGAAGATACCGGTGTTGACGTTGACGGCGCCCAGTTCGGTGACGACGCCGCGCTCGAACCCTTCCAGGTCAGGGCGAGTCTCTTCCGCGAAAAGCTGCTCGTACGAGGGGTTGCGAACGATTTCCTGGCTGTTTTTGATGCCGTACTGGTCCAGTCCTAATTGTTGGGCCAGGGTGGGTTCTGCCACGATTGTCATTGTATTCTCCTGGGTTCAGAGGTTTGTAGGGTTCTATCTGACGTTCATCCTATCACTTAGGTGGTAGAGTTTAGCGATCGCCATCAAACTTTATAAAATAGGGTGTTTTTTTGTTATTAAAGTTAAAGGCGGGTTTTGCCCGCCTTTAATTAGTGTAACTTGTTTGCATCATTGCCGGGAGCCCTGCTGAACAGGGTTTCGACATCGATCCCATTAAATTGGTACTGGGCGCCGCAATAATCACAGTGCATGTCGATCTTGCCGAGCTCCTGCACCATATCCATCACCTCTTCCTTTTCTATCTGCAGCAGGGCCCCTTCGCAGCGCTCGCGGGAGCAGGTGCAGCGGAACTCGACCGCCTGCGGATCGAACACCCGTACCTTGTCCTGATGGTAGAGACGGTAGAGGATCTCTTCCGCTTCCAGACCGAACAGCTCTTCATCCTTGATGGTGCTGGTGAGCTGGGTCAGGTGCTCGAAGTCGTTGCTGTGATCCTCGCTTTGGGCGGGCAGCTCCTGCAGCATGATGCCGGCGGCGCGCGGTTCGCCCTCGTGGTAACCGGTGCGGATCCACAGCTTGGTCGCCAGCTGCTCGGACTGGGCAAAGTAGTGCTCCAGACAGCCAGCCAGGGTGTCGGCGTCCAGCGCGATGATGCCCTGATAGCGTTCGCCCTGATCCGGGGTGATGGTGATGACCAGCTGGCCGTTGCCGATCAGGCTCTGCAGCTTGTTGTCGCTCGGCAGTTCGCCTTCAACGCGGGCCACGCCGCGCAGCTGCTGGTTGTGGTCGCCATTGATGACGGCCAGACGCACCGGGCCATCGCCCTGCAGCTGAACGGTGATGGAACCTTCAAACTTGAGGGTGGCGGTCAGCAGGCTGGTGGCGACCAGCAGCTCGCCCAGCAGTTTTTGCACCTGCACCGGGTAGTTCTGGGCTTCCACCACATGGCGGTAGGTGTGATCCAGCTGGACCAGCTCGCCACGTACTTCGTACTCTTCAAACAGATAGCGATACAGCAGATCTTGGTTGCTCATCATATGTTCCTGGGTTCTTCGGTGAGGTAAATCGGGCGGGCTGGGGTTGAGGCCAGCCCGGTATCAAATCGGGGTCGGTCAGTACTGTTTGACCTTGAGCAGCTGGCGCCGCTCCTGCTTGTCGGGGCGACGCTCCGGGCTCGGCGCAAACTGGCTGTTGAAGCGGCGCGCTTCGCTGTTTTCAGCCCGCTTTTTCAGGCTTTCGGCAGTCTCTTCATAGAGCTGCTGGGCGAGCGGTGCCGATTTGCGCTGATCGCTGATGGCCAGCACCCGCACTTCCCGCTCATCCTGCCCCTGCCAGAAGCGGATCAGCGCACCCACTTCCACCTGTTTGCCCGGTTTGCTGCGCTGACCATTGTAGTGCACCTTGCCACCGTCAATCTGATCCCGTGCCAGCGAGCGGGTCTTGTAGAAACGGGCCGCCCACAACCACTTGTCGAGACGAACCTCAAGGGCGCTTTCCGGATGATTGGCCATGAACCGGCTCCATAACGGGGAAAAGGGGTGGTCGATTATACCAGAGGCGGGCCGCTGGATAGAAACCGGCCGGCAGCGAAGGCGTGCCCCGCTGTTGTCCTGACCACGCAACATATGGGCAGTTTGCTGATTAACAAGGGAAAAGCGGGGGATCTGGCCGTAAGGGGTAGATTGCCTGCCATATGTTGCATAAAAGATGTCGCCCCTCGCGGGGCGCCATCGTTCAGTGCAATTGGCCGGTCAGGTCGGTGATCAGAAGCGATCCTGCGGTTCGACTTTCTTCTCCTCCTTGCCTTCGCTGTGGGCGATGGCGGTGCGGATCAGGTCAACCCCGGCACGGATAATCAGCACCCCCATGTTGACCAGCTTGACGCAGACCCACATGAAGGTGATGAGCAGGATCAGCTTGAGCACGGTCTGGAAGGCTTCCAGGAAGTTCTGCTCCAGCTGGGCGGTGAGGCCGTTGGCGCTGGTCATCAGCCAGGTGTAGACCTCGCGCACGAACGGGATGCGGCTTGGCATCTCCAGTACGTCCAGTGCCGCAGGCAGGGCCTGAAAGATGACGATGCTGCCGAACAGGATCAGGATGACACCGATGGCGATGCCGAGGAAAAAGCCGAACTGTCTCATGGAGGGCTCCAGCGGTTGCTGCATGACATTGAAGATAGCCGCCAATAGTAGGGAGTGCCCTCGCTCATCGCAATCTTCCCGGTGCGGCCATCATGGCCGGATCAGCGCTGAACAGGCTGCCAGCATTGCCCAACTATCTGATTTCTGGGAGGCTTGTCGCCATTGTGCATAGGGAAAGCAAATTGATGTCGAGAACCCTCTTTTTACTGTTGCTGGCGCTGTTTACCGCTCTGCCAGCTCTGAGCGCCGAACCGACGGCGGCAGTCTGCGCCATCCGCCATCAGGATCAATTGCTGCTGGTGCAGGATCGCATCTCCTCCCGCTACAGCCTGAGCGGCGGCTACATAGATGGCGATGAGCGCCCCGAACAGGCGGCGCTGCGCGAGCTGTATGAAGAGACCGGCCTGCGCGGCGAAGTCGTCGCGGATCTTGGCCGCTGGCAGAAAGCGCAGGTCTTTGCCTGCCGCACTCTGGAGCCTATCGTCGCCCAGCAAGATTCCGATTTTGTCTCGCTGCTGCAGGCCCCCAATCTGGGCGGGGAGATCCTCAACGCCCGCTTGATCGCGGTGGACAAGCTGCCCCGCGCACAGCGCCGCTTCCCGGATCAGCTCGACTGGCTGCAAGCCCGGCTTGGCGAGCTGCCCGAGAGCGAGGTGCACTGGCAGGCCGATTTCGTGGCGCAGGGCAATGCGCTGCATCAGGCCGAGATCCCGCTGATGATGCGCCTGCAACAGTGGCTGGGGCCCGATGTCTGGTGGCTGTCGGTCAGTAATCTGTTTGGTTCAGGCGGCTTTCAGCTTGCCCTGATACCTTTGCTGCTCCCGCTGCTGGGGTGGCCACGGCTGCGCCAGCTGCTCTTTGCCATGCTCTGGCTCGGGCTGTTGGTGCAGGCGAGCAAGGAGGGGATCGGCTGGCCGCGCCCCTTCCATCTGCAACCTGAACTGGCGACTCACAGTGCCCAGGGCTTTGGCATGCCGAGCGGTCACACCGCCTCGGCCCTGCTGTTCTGGGGCGCGCTGCTTGGCTGGCTCTGGCCTGCCCGGCGCGGGCTGGCCTACTCGCTGGCGCTGCTGCTGGCCCTTACCACCGGTCTGGCGCGGGTCTGGCTTGGGGCACACTTTATCTCTGACGTAGTGGCGGGGCTGCTGATGGGCGCCATACTGCTGGCTGCTCGTCCCTGCTGGCGTACGGATGGGCTTGTGGCAGGCTGGTTGCTGCTGATTGCCGCGGCGTTGGCGCTCGGGGGAATGACCCAATCGGCCCATCTGACCGGTATCGGGCTGGTAGCGCTGGGCCTCTGGCTCGGGGGAAAGGCTGCCCTCGTTCGTGCTGGTTATCCCCCGCTGCTTACAGGGGGCGTCGTGCTGGCGGGCGGCTTGCTGATCGGTGCCGGCCTGTGGCTGTTGCCGCTGCTAACCAGTAGCTCGTTGATCATACTGCTCGGACAGTTTGTGCTCTTTTTCGGGCTGGGGCTCTGGTTGAGCGTCGGCCTCTGGTGGATACTCTCTCTCTTGAAACAAGACTCACGACCCAGGGGCGGACGCCCTGCAAGGGGAACTCTATGAATATGAAAAAAGTGGATTTGGCCAAGATAACCTTGGGGGTGCTGTTTCTCAGCCTCCTGATCATCTCCTGCTTTATGGTGCTGCGCCCCTTCCTGCCCGCACTGGTGTGGGCCACCATGATCACCATCGCTACCTGGCCACTGATGTTGATGGTGCAGCGGTTGCTGTGGGGCAAGCGTGCGCTGGCCGCTCTCTTTATGAGCCTGGTGCTATTGCTGATGTTTGTCATTCCGCTCTTTATGACACTGGCCAATGTGGCGGAGAAAGCCCCCATGCTGATCGAACTGGGGACCCATATCAGCCAGTCGCCGCCGCCCGAGCTGCTCTGGTTGCAGCAGATCCCGCTGGTGGGCGGCAAGCTCTACGACTTCTGGCAGCAAATTCTGGCGAGCGGTGGTCAGGTGCTGTTTGCCAAACTGGCGCCCTACTTCGGCCAGACGGCGCGCTGGCTGGCTGCTCAGGCCGGTAATCTGGGCATGCTGCTGGTCCACTTCCTGCTGACGGTCGGTATCTGTGGTCTGCTCTATCACTCCGGTGAAGTGGTGGCGACCGGCATTCGCCGCTTTGCCCACCGGCTGGCCGGGGATCGCGGTGACAATGCGACCGTGCTGGCTTCCCAGGCGATCCGCGCCGTGGCCATGGGGGTGGTGGTTACTGCGCTGGTGCAATCCTCGGTGGCCGGGGTGGGGCTGTGGATCGCTGGCATCCCCTACACCATGGTTCTGGTGGTGGTAATGTTCCTGCTCATCGTCGCCCAGATAGGTCCCTTTCCGGTGCTGATCTCCTGTGTCGGTTATCTCTACTGGAGCGGTGATACTACCTGGGGCACCTTCCTGCTGGTCTGGTCGCTGATCGCCGGCACAATGGACAACTTCCTGCGTCCCTTCCTGATCAAACGCGGTGCCAATCTGCCCCTCATTCTCATTCTGGTGGGGGTTATCGGCGGCCTGCTGGCGATGGGGATCATCGGTCTGTTTATCGGCCCCGTGGTGCTGGCTGTGGCTTATACCTTGCTGGATGCCTGGATCAAGGAGGGTGACCACCAGTCAGAGGCGACCCATATCGCGGCAGCGCCCAGTATAGATTGACGGTTCTATAAAAAGACGATGCAAAGAGCCGCCCGATGGGCGGCTCTTTTGTTGATGATGACAGCGTCAGGCCAGTTGTTTCATACCTGAGCCGCAGCGGTTGTTCACAGCATCTGCTTGAGGCGATAGAGCAGGTCCAGTGCCTGGCGCGGGGTGAGCTCGTCCGGGCGCAGCGCTTCCAGCTCTTCCACCACCGGATGAGGCTGCGGGGCGAGGGTCACCGGAGCCGGGCGGCTTTCACCGGCGGCGACCGGGGTGGCGCTCTCCAGCTCATGCAGTTTGTGACGGGCCTGCTGGATCACCGATTTCGGCACCCCGGCCAACGCTGCCACTTGCAGACCGTAGGAGCGGCTGGCCGCCCCTTCCTGCACCGCGTGCATAAAGGCAATGGTGTCGCCGTGCTCCACCGCATCGAGGTGGACGTTGGCCAACCCGCTCATCAGCTCGGGCAGACGGGTCAGCTCGAAGTAGTGGGTGGCGAACAGGGTGTAGGCGCCAATCTTGCTCGCCAGCTGTTCGGCACAGGCCCACGCCAGCGAGAGGCCGTCGTAGGTGCTGGTGCCGCGGCCAATCTCGTCCATCAGCACCAGACTGCGGGCGGTGGCGTTGTTGAGGATATTGGCGGTCTCGGTCATCTCCACCATAAAGGTGGATCGGCCGGAGGCGAGATCGTCCGACGCTCCGATGCGGGTAAAGATGCGGTCGATGGGGCCGATGCGGGCGCTGTCGGCGGGGACGAAGGCACCGATGTGGGCCAGCAGCACGATCAGCGCGGTCTGGCGCATATAGGTGGATTTACCGCCCATGTTGGGACCTGTGATGATCAGCATCCGCCGCTCCCGCTCCAGCCGGATGGGGTTGGCGATAAAGGGATCTGTCATCACCTGCTCAACCACCGGATGGCGGCCCGCCTCGATGATGATCTGATTTTCGTCGATGAGGGTCGGGCAGCGGTAGTCGAGGGTCTCGGCCCGCTCGGCCAGGTTGGCCAGCACGTCCAGCTCCGCCAGTGCGGCGGCGGAATCCTGCAGATCGCCGAGGTGGGGCAGCAGGGCATCGAGCAGCTCTTCGTAGAGCCGTTTCTCCAGCGCCAGCGCCTGGGACTGGGCGGTGAGCACCTTGTCCTCGTACTTCTTCAGCTCATCGATGATGTAGCGTTCGTTGTTCTTGAGGGTCTGGCGGCGGATGTAGTGGGCCGGCACCAGATGGCTGTTGGCGCGGCTCACCTCGATATAGAAGCCGTGCACCTTGTTGTAACCCACCTTGAGGGTGTTGATGCCGGTCAGCAGCTTCTCCCGCTCCTCGATGCGGGCGAGGCTGGCGGTAGCGCCGTTGGCAAGATCCCGCAGCTCGTCCAGCTCCTGATTGAAGCCGTCACGGATAACACCGCCATCGCGGATCAGCACCGGCGGCACCTCCATCACCGCGCGTTCCAGCAGGTCGAGCAGCTCGGGGAAGGTGCTGGCCCGCTCGGCCAGCTGTTGCACCGCTTCGTGTTCGTTGTCCGCCAGCAGGCGCTGTAGCTCGGGCAGCTGGGCAAAAGCCTGCCGCAGCCGGGTGAGGTCGCGCGGGCGGGCCGAGCGCAGGGCGAGACGGGCCAGTACCCGTTCTACATCGCCGACTTGGCGAAGCAGACCGCCCAGCTCGTCGTAGAGGTTCTGCTCGATAAGCGTATGGATGGTGCTCTGGCGACCTTTCAGGATCACCCGATCGCGGATCGGCTGGTGGATCCAGCGCTTGAGCAGCCGGCTGCCCATGGGAGTGGCGGTGCGATCCAGCACCTCGGCCAGGGTATTTTCATAGCCACCGGCCAGATTCTGGGTCAGCTCCAGATTGCGGCGGGTGGCGGCATCCATGATGACCGCATGATCCGGCTGTTCAAGGCGTACGTTGCGGATGTGGGGCAGGGCGGTGCGCTGGGTATCCTTGACGTACTGCATCAGGCAGCCAGCGGCGCACAGGGCGGTCTCGCTTTTGTCGACGCCAAATCCCACCAGATCCTGGGTGCCGAACTGCTGGCAGAGCAGCTTGCGTGCGGTGCCCAGCTCAAACTCCCACTCCGGGCGACGACGCAGGCCGCGGCGACCCTCGATATGGTGCAGGAACTCGAAGGATTCCGGGTAGAGCAGCTCGGCCGGATTGGTGCGCTGCAGCTCAGCCAGCAGGGTCTCTTCTTTCTCGAACTGGTTGATGAAGAAGCGGCCGGAGCCGATGTCCATGGTGCCATAGCCGAAGCGGCGGCCATCGTGATAGACGGCGGCGATCAGGTTGTCCTGTCGCTCGCTGAGCAAAGCCTCGTCGGAGACGGTCCCCGGGGTGATGATGCGAATAACCTTGCGTTCCACCGGCCCCTTGCTGGTGGCGGGATCCCCCACCTGTTCGCAGATGGCGGCCGACTCGCCGAGCTGTACCAGCTTGGCCAGATAACCCTCGATGGCGTGATAGGGCACCCCCGCCATCGGGATGGGGCTGCCCGCCGACTGGCCACGTTTGGTCAGGGAGATATCGAGCAGTTGGGAGGCCTTGCGGGCATCGTCATAGAACAGCTCGTAGAAGTCGCCCATCCGGTAGAACAGCAGGATCTCCGGGTTCTCGGCCTTGAGGCCAAGGTACTGCTGCATCATGGGCGTGTGGGCGCTCAGATTGGCGCCGGGAGCGGAGCTTGTGGCGCCGCTGGCTTGGTGTTGTGCGGTCATGTTCTGTTCCAGAAGGGGCCTCTGCGGGCCAGTGTCTGCGGTGATGAGCCTTGAGCTTGATGACGCCATTCTACACATAAGCGCCGCGGCGGGGGAGCGGGTGTTCCGGGCGCAGCTGCTCTGCGCTATTGAAGGCATGACGCCGGTGCGGCACCTCACATTGCGGCAGGCAAGGGCGGTCTGCCGTGGTTGCGGGCGGCGCTAGCGGGATCGCATAATGTGCCTCTTGAGCGGATCAGAAGGAGTCGTGATGAAACTGGATGCAGAGATAGAGCACCTTGCCATCGAGCTGGGACGGGCCCTCGGTCAGCGGGGCTGGCTGGCTGCGACCGCCGAATCCTGTACCGGCGGCGGGGTGGCTACGGCTATTACCGACATCGCAGGTAGCTCCGGCTGGTTCGATCGTGGTTTTGTCACCTACACCAACGAGGCCAAGCAGCAGATGTTGGGGGTGAGCAGCGAGAGCCTGGATCAGCACGGTGCAGTGAGCGAGGCTGTGGTGCTGGAGATGGCCCGCGGCGCGCTGGCTCACTCGTCTGCCTCCATCAGCGTTGCTATCAGCGGCATCGCCGGCCCCGGCGGCGCCACCGAGGGCAAGCCGGTCGGCACCGTCTGGTTCGCCTGGGCCGACCGCAACGGTCGTCACCACTCCCTGCTCGCCCGCTTCGACGGGGATCGCCGACAGGTGCGCCAGCAGGCGGTGAGACAGGCCTTGTCGGGTCTGTTGGCCCTGCTCAGATAAATTGGGCTTGATACTGTATGAATAGACAGTATACTTAGCCCAACTTCACTTCTTACTCACGATTTCCAGCGGAGATTGGCATGGATCAGAACAAACAGAAGGCACTGGCGGCTGCGCTGGGTCAGATTGAAAAGCAGTTCGGCAAAGGTTCCATCATGCGTCTGGGCGACAGCAAGACCATGGATATCGAAGCCATCTCCACCGGTTCCCTCTCGCTGGACGTGGCGCTGGGCATTGGCGGTCTGCCGTGTGGCCGTATCGTCGAAATCTACGGCCCGGAATCTTCCGGTAAAACCACACTCACCCTGCAGGTGATCGCGGAAGCCCAGAAGAAGGGCAAAACCTGTGCCTTCGTCGATGCGGAACACGCCCTCGACCCTATCTATGCTGCCAAGCTGGGCGTCAACGTCGACGACTTGCTCATCTCTCAGCCGGATACCGGTGAACAGGCGCTGGAGATCTGCGACATGCTGGTTCGCTCCAATGCGGTTGACGTTATCATCGTCGACTCCGTGGCGGCCCTGACCCCGAAAGCGGAAATCGAAGGGGAGATGGGTGACTCCCACGTTGGTCTGCAGGCCCGTCTGATGTCCCAGGCGCTGCGCAAACTGACCGCCAACATCAAGAACGCCAACTGCCTGTGCATCTTCATCAACCAGATCCGGATGAAGATCGGCGTCATGTTCGGTAGCCCGGAGACCACCACAGGTGGTAACGCGCTCAAGTTCTACGCCTCCGTGCGTCTGGATATCCGTCGTATCGGCGCCATCAAGGAAGGCGACGAAGTGGTCGGTAACGAGACCCGCGTCAAAGTGGTCAAGAACAAGGTGGCCCCGCCCTTCAAGCAGGCTGAATTCCAGATCTTCTACGGTGCCGGTATCTCCAAAGAGGGCGAGCTGGTGGATCTCGGTGTCAAGCACAAGCTGATCGACAAGGCCGGCGCCTGGTACAGCTACAACGGCGAGAAGATCGGTCAGGGCAAGGCCAACGTGATGAAGCTGTTCGCCGAGAACAAGGTGATGGCTGGTGAAGTGGAGGCTCGTCTGCGCGAGCTGCTGCTCTCCGGTGCCGTGCCAGTCGATGACAAGGCTGCACCGGTTGAGGCAGACGAGTTCGATGCCGAAAGCGAACAAGAGTTCGAATAAGGAACAAAGGAAGGCCGGGTAGATACCCGGCCTTGTTATTTATGATGGTTGATGAATCCGTTACCGAACCGGTCGAGCCTGCCGAACCGACCTTTGCCGAGCAGCTGGCCGCTGCCCGTGCTTATGCCATGCGCAGTCTGGCCCGTCGCGAGAGTGCCGAGTCAGAGCTGGCCAACCGGCTGCGCCAGCAGGGCTTCAATGAAGAGGTGATCGAGGCGGTGGTCGACTACTGCCGCGGTTACAACTGGGTCAATGACGAACGTTACGGCGGTATGGCTGTACGGGCCGGTGCCGCCAAGGGCCATGGCCCCATCAAGATCCGTTTCGATCTGCGCCGCAAGGGGCTCGACGATATGCAGATTGATGCCGCATTCGATCAGCCGGAGCTGGACTGGTTCGAACTGGCGTTTGCCCTGCTCGAACGGCGCGCCCGGGTGGCCGATCTGGCCGATTTCAAGCTGCGAATGAAGTGGCTCAAATATCTGCTGGGGCGCGGCTTTACCCAGGATCAGGCACATTACGCTATCTCTGCCCTGCAGGAGCGGGAAGAGTAACGCCACTGCGTGGCAACAGTCGTTTCAGCTCTCCTTTTTGTATGTTTTTCCTGCCGGCTCAGTAGCTTGCGCGCACAATCCCGAAAAAGCAGCCTTTTGTTCATCTCATCTCTCTTTATGCGCTGCTTTTTTGCCTCTCGACAGTGAAAAAAGCCACTGTGAGCAGTGGCGCTCTTTTCTGGCCCGTTTATGTGCGCTTTTTCGCCCGTGGCGGCCCTGTCCGTTTTACTTTACCCCGCAGAAAACTTACATTAATGCGGTTAAAAGTCCGTATTCGAATCAAGCAGGATTTTCCATGTATATGTCCACGTCAGAGATTCGCGCTGCGTTTCTCGAGTATTTCCGTTCCCAGGGGCACCAGGTTGTCTCCTCCAGCTCGCTGGTACCGCATAACGACCCGACCCTGTTGTTTACCAACGCGGGTATGAACCAGTTCAAGGACGTGTTCCTTGGCGCAGACAAGCGTGCCTACAATCGCGCGACGACTTCCCAGCGTTGCGTGCGTGCCGGTGGTAAGCACAACGATCTGGAAAACGTCGGCTATACCGCTCGTCACCACACCTTCTTCGAAATGCTGGGCAACTTCAGCTTCGGCGACTACTTCAAACAGGATGCCATCAAGTTTGCATGGGGTTTCCTGACCGAGGTGCTGCAGCTGCCGAAAGAGCGCCTGCTGGTGACCGTCTACGCGACTGACGATGAAGCTTTCGACATCTGGGAAAAAGAGGTCGGTGTGCCGGCCGATCGCATCGTGCGCATCGGTGACAACAAGGGTGCCCCTTACGCTTCCGACAACTTCTGGGCGATGGGCGATACCGGTCCGTGCGGTCCCTGCACCGAGATCTTCTATGACCACGGCGATCACATCTGGGGTGGCCGTCCCGGCTCGCCGGAAGAGGATGGCGACCGGTTCATCGAGATCTGGAACGTGGTGTTCATGCAGTTCAACCGTCAGGCTGACGGCACCATGGAGCCGCTGCCCCGTCCGTCCGTGGATACCGGCATGGGTCTGGAGCGTATCTCTGCCATCATGCAGGGTGTCCACTCCAACTACGAAATCGACATCTTCCAGGCGCTGATCAAGAAAGCGGCCGAGATTGTCGGCACCACCGATCTGAGCAACCAGTCCCTGCGCGTCATCGCTGACCACATCCGCTCCTGCGCCTTCTTGGTGGCAGATGGCGTGATGCCGTCCAACGAAGGTCGTGGCTATGTGCTGCGTCGCATCATCCGCCGCGCCGTGCGTCACGGTCGCAAGCTGGGCGCGACCGATGTCTTCTTCTACAAACTGGCTGCCGAGCTGGCAGTGCAGATGAAGGATGTCGCTGCCGAGCTGATCGCCCAGCTGCCGCTGGTCGAGCGCGTGCTGCGCATCGAAGAGGAGCAGTTTGTCCGCACCCTGGATCGCGGTCTGCTGCTGCTGGAAGATGCTCTGGCCAACCTGGGCGATGCCAAGGTTATTCCGGGTGAGGTGGTGTTCAAGCTGTATGACACTTACGGCTTCCCGGCCGACCTGACTGCCGACGTGGTGCGCGAGCGCGAGATCGGCATCGACGAAGAGGGCTTCAAGGCCGAGATGGAGAAGCAGCGTGCTCGTGCCAAAGAGGCTTCCAGCTTCGGCGTGAACTACAACGAGATGCTCAAGCTCGACTTCGAGACCCCCTTCACCGGTTACAAGACCCTGACCGAGCGTACCCGCGTGGTTGGTATCTACAAGGGTGTGGAAGAGGTGAGCGGTCTTATCGCCGGTGACGAAGCGGTCATCGTGCTGGAAGAGACCCCCTTCTACGCCGAGTCCGGCGGCCAGATTGGCGACAGCGGTACCCTGAAAGTGGACGACGGCATCTTTGCCGTGACTGATACCCTGAAAGCGGGCAAGGCGATCATCCACAAGGGTTATATGGAGTTGGGCACCCTGGAGAAAGGGGCCGAGGTTGAGGCCGTGGTAGACGCTGACCGTCGTCAGGCCATCGCCCTGAACCACTCCGTGACTCACCTGCTGCACGCAGCTCTGCGTCAGGCTCTGGGCGAGCACGTCACCCAGAAAGGTTCTCTGGTTGGAGCCGAGCGCATGCGTTTCGACTTCTCCCACTTCGAGGGGCTGACCATGGCGACCATTCGCCGGGTCGAGGAGCTGGTCAACAACCAGATCCGCGCCAACCACGAAATCACCACCCAGCTGATGGATCTGGAAGCGGCCAAGTCCGCCGGTGCCATGGCTCTGTTTGGTGAAAAATATGAAGACGACGTGCGCGTGGTGCGCATGGGCGACTACTCCACCGAGCTGTGCGGCGGTACTCACGCCAAGCGTACCGGTGATATCGGCTTCTTCAAGATCATCGCCGAGAGCGGTATTGCTGCTGGCGTGCGCCGTATCGAAGCGGTGACCGGCAAAGCGGCCATCGACTTCATGCATCAGGTTGGCGAGCAGATCGAAGAGGCTGCTGCACTGGTGAAAGGTGACCAGTTCTGCATCGCCGACAAGGTTCGCCAGATGCTGGACAAGGCCAAGATGATGGAGCGCGAGCTGGAGCAGCTTAAGGCCAAGCTGGCCGCTCAGGCTGGTAACGATCTGCTGGGTCAGGTGATCGAGATCAACGGTCAGAAGGTGCTGGTTGCAGCGCTGGAAGGGGCCGATCCGAAATCCCTGCGCGGCATGCTGGACGAGCTGAAGAACCAGATGAAGTCCGGTGTCGTGCTGCTGGCCACCTGTGCCGACGGCAAGGTCAACCTGATCGCGGGCGTCACCAACGACCTGACCGGCAAGGTCAAGGCCGGTGAGCTGGTCAATCTGGTTGCCCAGCAGGTGGGGGGCAAGGGCGGTGGCCGTCCGGACATGGCACAGGCGGGTGGTACCCAGCCTGAGGCGGTGCCGGCAGCGCTGCAATCCGTTCACTCCTGGCTGGAAGAGCGCCTGTAATCGGGCGAGGTGATCTGTGGCACTCTATGTACAGAAGTACGGCGGCACCTCGGTCGGCACACTGGAGCGGATCGAGGCGGTAGCTGAGCGGGTCGAGCAGACCCGCGCCCAGGGACACGACGTGGTGGTGGTTGTCTCCGCCATGTCGGGCGAAACCAACCGGTTGCTGGGCATGGCCCAGCAGCTGGATCCTGATGCCAACCGGCGCGAGATGGATGTACTGGTCTCCACCGGTGAGCAGGTCACCATAGCGCTGCTGGCCATCGCGTTGAACAAACGCGGTTGCCCGGCGGTCTCGATGACTGGCGATCAGGTACGGATTCATACCGATTCCGCCTATGGCAAGGCGCGCATCACCCACATCGACACCGAGCTGGTTCATGCCGAACTGGCTGCGGGCAAGGTGGTGGTGATCGCCGGTTTCCAGGGCCGTGACGAGCATAACGCCATCACGACGCTGGGCCGCGGCGGTTCGGATACCACGGCGGTTGCCGTGGCGGCGGCCATCAAGGCTGATGAGTGCCAGATATTTACCGATGTGGATGGGGTATACACCACGGATCCGCGCATCGAGCCCAAGGCTCGTCGTCTCGACACCATCACCTTCGAGGAGATGCTGGAGATGGCCAGTCTCGGCGCCAAGGTGCTGCAGATCCGCTCGGTGGAGTTTGCGGGCAAGTACCGCGTCCCGCTGCGGGTGCTGTCGAGCTTTATCGATGGAGAGGGAACCTTAATCACATATGGAGGTGATAGGATGGAAGCTCCCCTGGTATCCGGGATCGCTTTTAACCGCAACGAGGCCAGCCTGACCATTCTGGGCGTGCCGGACAGACCAACCGTTGCCGCGCAGATCCTGAATCCGATCAGCGACGCCAACATTGATGTCGACATGATTGTGCAGAACACCCTGGGAGATGGCACCGCCGACTTCACCTTCACGGTGAATCGTGATGACTATCGCCGTGCCCGGGCTCTGTTGGAGGAGACCGCCACCGAACTTGGCGCCTCCTGCGTGCAGGGAAATGGCGAAATTGCCAAGGTTTCCATTGTCGGTGTCGGCATGTGGAACCATCCCGGTGTTGCGCGCACCATGTTCAAGGTATTGGGCGAGGAGGGGATCAACATGCAGTTGATCTCGACCTCTGAAATCAAAATCTCTGTGGTGATTGACGAGAAGTATCTGGAGCTGGCGGTGCGGGCCCTGCACGCGGCTTTCGGGTTGGATCAGGCACCGCAAGAGCAGCCCTTGGGCTAACAATCTCTGATTGATTTAGTTTCAACCATTTACCATATCGGTATCTTTGTTAGATAATGTCGCATATCGATATAAAAACAAAACAGGATACAGGAGCAAGCGAATGCTTATTTTGACTCGTCGTGTTGGGGAAACCCTGATGATTGGTGATGAAGTGACTGTCACCGTACTGGGCGTTAAAGGCAACCAGGTCCGTATCGGTGTTAACGCGCCGAAAGAGGTCTCCGTACACCGCGAAGAGATCTACCAGCGCATCCAGGCCGAGAAAGTTCCGGGCCAACCGGGCTTCTAAGCCACTTTCATGGCTGTGACAAGGCGACACCTCATGTGTCGCCTTTTGTTTTTTCGGCCCCCTGAAATCGCCCTGCAGGGCGCGAAACTGCGGGATAAGTGCCGATATTGTTTGAATATTCCACGCTTTGACCAAATGCTGAGCGAACGCACTTTTTTCTCCAAAAAAGTGTTTGACTAAAAATCCCTGTGAAGTATTATCAGCCCCGCAAACGGAGAGGTGGCCGAGAGGCTGAAGGCGCTCCCCTGCTAAGGGAGTATGCGGCTTATACCCGCATCGGGGGTTCGAATCCCCCCTTCTCCGCCATTTGCGCCCGTAGCTCAGCTGGATAGAGTACCTGGCTACGAACCAGGTGGTCAGAGGTTCGAATCCTCTCGGGCGCACCA